>VGQR01000459.1 GCA_016882345.1 Cyanobacteria bacterium K_DeepCast_35m_m2_023 | reverse complement strand
CTTCGATCAGACCCAGATGGCCCTGGGCGGTGACCGTGCCGCGCACGCCCACCCGGGCGGTGAGCTCTTGCACCAGCAACTGTTCAAAGTCGAAGACGACGGTGGCCTGCAGGTCCCTGACCGTTTGCTCAAGCAGCTGAATCTGGCCATCACGGACCCGCAGGAACCCATTGGCGATCGGCTCATTGAGGCTTCCCCGCAACAGCAGCTGCAGATCGACGCCCCCCTGCAGCCAGCGCAGGTCCGGTTCCACCAGGCCACTGAGAAAGCGCAGACCATCGTCGCGGCTGGCGAGCCGCAGCTCGAGGCGGCGGCTGTTGGCATCGAGGGGCAGGATGCCGCTCAGGTCGATGCTGCTCTGGGCACCACCGGCCAGCAGCGCCAGATCGAGATTGAGGGCGTTCTGGGCCAGCTCCACCGATCCCCGCTGCAGGGTCAGAGGTGTGGGTCCCAGTTGGGCCTGCTGCAGGTCCAGCTCGAGGCTGAGCAGTGGATCGCGCCGGCCCAGGTTGTAGCGCCCTGCGATGTTGAGCGATCCGCGCAGCCCTTCAGGGACCGGGGTCAGCAGCGCCAGCAAGGCCAGCGGCAGCTGCTGCAGGCTCAGCTCTCCGCTGCCCTGTTGCAGGGGGCCCTGCAGGCGCAACACGAAGGGATCGTTGCTCAGGGCGATGTCGGCGCTGCTCTCGCCCTGCCACAAGTGGCCCCTGCTGTCGAACTGAATGGTGGAGCGTTGGAGGTCGGGCCCTTCAAGCTTGAGGTCGGCATCGATCCGCGCCTGGATCTGCCGCAGCCGCTCGCTCAGAGAGCCCCCGAGCGTGCCCGCGGCGCGGCCGCTGCGTTGCAGTTCGGCCTGGGCGCGGGCCAGCATCGCCAGCTGCTGTTGCAGCGATTGGCCCAGGGTGCTGATCAACAGGGTGCCGAGATCGCGGGCCCGGCCGTTGCCCCCCCGGCGTCCTTCGCGCCATTGCGTCCACAGCGCCGCCATTTGGCGCAAGGTGTCGCTGCCGAGCCCGCGGGCCTTGAGCTGCAGTGCGAAGGCTCCACCCCAGCGCCCGCTGGCTGCAGCCTGCAGGTTGCCCTGGCCCAGGGGGACCAGCTGGGCTGTCATCTGGAAACGGCGGTCGGCGTAGCGCCCGCTGACGCTGGCCTGCTTCAGCTGCAGCCCGGGCACCGCCGGTCGCATCAACTGGGCGCTGCCGTCGAAGGCCAGGGGTTGCAGGCTCAGACCACCTCGGCCATCGAGCTGGCCCCGCAGGGTTTGCACCCCGCCCTGGGGCAGCTGCAGGCTGAGGCCATCGAGCAGCAGTTGGCTTGCTGTCCAGCGGTAAGCCTTGGGGGAGCCAACGAGGTTGAGCCATCCCCCGCCCCGTTGCAGCGCCATCGACCCGGGCCGCCAACGCTGATCAAAGCGGGCCTGCAGGTGGGCTTCGGGAGCCGGTGCCAGTGACCACAGCTCGAGCAGGCCGCCGGCCTGACCCTGCCATTGCCCCTGCCAGCGTTCGGCCAGCAGCAGCGGACCGGCGCCGGGATTGTCGATCGACACGTGCAACGTTGGAATCAGCCGTTGCACGGGACCAGACACGGTGCCGCTGAGCTGCAGCGTGCCGCCCAGTCGGGCCGCGACCAGGGGCTGCAGCCGCTGCAGCGGGAAGTTCACCAGCTCCAGCGCAATCGTCAGCGGCCCCTGCTGCAGTCCGCGACGGCCTTCGAGCCTCAGTGGCATGCTGCCGCTGGC
Source organism: Cyanobacteria bacterium K_DeepCast_35m_m2_023 (assembly GCA_016882345.1). The sequence goes on along the minus strand of VGQR01000459.1, from coordinate 608 downwards.
GCTCAGGTGGGCGCTGCGCAACTGCAGCAACCGCAGGGTCCCGCGACTCCACTGCAACGAGGCCTGCCAGGCTCCCAGCAGCGGGTCGCGCCCCCGCAGGCTGGGCAGGGTCAGCACCGGTTGGCGCCAGCTGCCACCGCTGCTCAGGGTCCCCTCGAGCGGCACCTGCCGCAGCCAGGCCGGCAGCCGACGGCTGCCCGGCACATCGTCCAGGCGCCATTGCCAGCGGCTTTGCAGTGCCAGGCCTTGACCGAGGCTGCCGCTGCCGCGGATCCAGGAGCGTCCGCGCCGCAGTTCAAACCCTTGGATCTGCAGCGTGCGCCCCCCACGCCAGCGGGCCTGGGCCGTGGCGGTGACATCCCAGCCCCCCCAGCGCAGCCGGGTGGGCTGGAGGCGCAGTTGGGTGCCCTGGCAGCGCAGTTCGGCCCGCTCGACGCCGTTGCGGCCGCTCCAGTAGGCCTGCTGCAGCCACAGCTGGCCCCGACAGTCGGGAACGCCCTGGCGCCAGCGCAGAGCCACGCTGCCGTCAAGCCTGCCCGGCAGCTGCGTCGCCATGCGAACGGGCAGTGCGGCCAGCACCGAGGCCAACGGCAGCTGCTGGGCCCTCA
>VGQR01000458.1 GCA_016882345.1 Cyanobacteria bacterium K_DeepCast_35m_m2_023 | reverse complement strand
CTGGCACCGTCCGGGCCATTACGGGCGCAGCTGGTGGCCGCTCTGTTGGCTTCATTGCGGAGCCGGTGGCAAATCGGCAAACGATCAACGTGAGCGCGGTGAGCTTGCCGGTGATTTGACAGCAAAAGCGCCTTATCGAGCGCCACCACCTGCTGCCGCCAACCACCGCCCGTCTGCAGGCCTTGATGGAAAGGGTGACATTGTCACCCTTAACGAGACAGGCAAGGGCACCAGCGCCGCCTACCTAGCCGCCCGACTGAAGAAAGCCGGTCGTGATGACCTACTGGAGCAGATCGGCCCCGGTAAGCGGTTGGGCTCCATGCGTGCCGCTGCTGCCCAAGCCCAACCACTAGCCCAGCACGGCGAGATCGGGAACGGCAGGGCGGAAAGGCCGGACCGGGAAGGGGGAATAAAACGGTGACCGATGGTCACGGTTTTAAGCCTGCTAGCCAGATTGGCCCCAACAGCCAGGAACGCATCCTCCGCCGCCTAGCCCGTGATGCGCCCGAGGTCTTGGACGCTCTGTCCTGATCAAGAAAACGCCGGCCACGAAATGTGGCTGTTTCGTGGCCGGCACTTCAACACAGCCTGCGAGCCGCTGCTGAGCGGTTTGGCGTGTCGAGATCGACGTTGAGGCGCAAAGCCCCGACTGCGTCAAATGGCGCAGTCGGGGATGAGGATCAAAAACCAGAAGGCCGCAAAGGGAAAGACGGCAGGACCTGAAACCTGCCGCATGTATTCAGAGCAGATCAGGGTGTTCTGCTCTCCATCTCGCTTCTGCTGCCTCTTGCTCAGCGATGAGCTGATGGGCTCGGAGCGGCTGCATCAGCAGGCCGAGCGGCTGCAGACCTTCCCCAGCGCCCTGGCCCGGGCCCTGATCTGCCGGGGCCTTGATTCTCTCGATGGCCCTACTCCTGGGCCACCAGCTCCAGATCGTTAATCAGATCGCCTAGGTGCTCGAGAAAGGGATAGGCCTCGATCTCGTCGGGGGTGGTGAGCGCATCGAGCTGTTCATACAGCTGCCAGAGCGCCGCCACCCTTTCGGTGGTGTTCATTGCTTGCGGTTGCCGGTGGTGGCTCGATGCCATCGCTTCCGACCCCCTCAGTATAGCAAACGGCCCCCCCTATGCTGGTGTGTACGGGATGCCATCGATGGCACAAAAGAAACGCAGCAGCCTTGCATTGATGGGGCAGGCTCTTATTCAAGACCTGCAACAACAAGGACGCTATGAACGCGCCTTAAGGCGATTCCAGCTTGACGATGACACCACCTATCCGCCGGAGGGGTCACCACTAGATAGCGCACAGAGTCGCCGTTGTCTGCCTGTTGAGGTGCACTGATGACTGATCTCGATACTCAGATTGCAAAGGCGCACGCCGCTGCAGAAGCTGCAGAAGCTGAAGCCCGCGCTATCGAAGCCAGACTCATCAAGTCAGGCATCACGCCACCGCTCAGGCGTTACGGAGCCAAGGTTGACCTGTCCAAGAACTTGACCGCTCAGGGGCTTCTGCAGGTCAAGGACCCGGCCCTGGCGGCGTTTCTGGGCTATGGCGGCGACATTGCCCGCAAACGCGCTGAGGAGGCTGCAGCGCGTGAATTACAGGCTGAGCGGATGCGCATGATGACCGCGCAGACCAAGGCCGCCAATGATGCAGCCGCTGCCCAGCGTTACCAGCAACAGCTGGCAGGCATCAACCCCAACACAGGAAGGCGCTGGTGATGACCATTGCACGCAAACATCCAATCGCAAATTGGTTGCTGTTGCCTCCACATGAGCAGCGCCGTGCACTGGACAAGGTATTGGTGCTCAGAGATCAATCTGATGATCCAATGGCCAGCGGGCTGCCAGAGGCTGCTGTGGAGTGGTTCTGGGAGTCAGAACTGCCCAGGCTGATCGCCCGCCCTGAAGTGCGCCGCCAGGTTGAAGAGCGCATTGATGATCTGGTGAGCCAGCAATCTGACATTGCTGCTGGCCTGGACCAGACGACCAAGGCACTACTTGAGCGGTTGCAGGAGTTGCAGGCAGAGGTGAGGCGACTGGAGGAGGTGCTCAGCTGATGGCTGCCACCAAGACCTTCACCGGCAACGTGCCAGCCAGCTTTCGCGCTTGGTGGCTTGAGCACGTCTATCCGGCGCGTGTTGCGGTGCTGCGCGGCGACACCAGTGGCGGCTGCATCCTTGACCAGCCAGCCGATGCCGACACCGCCGAGCTGCAACGGCTTCGGCGTTTCGGGCCTACGTGGTCCTGGTGGTCGGTGCCGGCTGAGCGGCGCGAACAGTGGTGGTTGCTTGATGGCTAAGACCAAGGCGGCTGCAATGACCGATGAAGCCCTGCAGATGCTGCTG
>VGQR01000457.1 GCA_016882345.1 Cyanobacteria bacterium K_DeepCast_35m_m2_023 | reverse complement strand
CGACCTGGTCAACACCGCCGCCGAACAGCAATCGCCGGTGATCAACGTGCCCGACAGCAACTACCAGCTCAACTACGGCAGTGTCGATTCGGTGGGCTCGAGCGGGGCCGACTTCAGCTATGCCGTGGCCGGCAGCCCTCCACTCAAGGGTGCCGCCAATTGCCAGCAGGGCCTGCTGGATGGCCAGGTCCCCAGCACCGCGTCCCAGGCCCAATTGCTCAATGCCGCCTGCCAGGTGGCCTATGGCCCAGACCCCAAGGGCACCCCGTTACCGGAACAGCTCGCTGGTCGACTGCCCAACTGGCTGCGCGATCTGCTGATCCTGGCCCTCGGTGGAGGGCTGGGTGTGGCCGCCTGGCAAGTGAGCGAACGTCGCCGCAGCAAGGCATCCGGGCCCGCCAAAGCGGATGAGCACCACGCCAAGGTGACTCTGAGCTGACGCCCATCACAACCTTTTCCCTCTTGACGACGACAACTGCAAAGCCAACCATGACCCTGCGTTTGACCCTGGGAACCCTGCTCAGCGCAGGACTCGTCAGCAGTTTGTGCCTGCAACCGCTGCAGGCTGCACCGCGTTTCGGTGGTGGTTTCAGCGGCGGCGGCTTCCGTGACGGGGGCGGGGCATCGCGCTCGTACCAGTTCAACAATGGTGGGTTTCGCTCGGGGTACAACGGCTACCACCCCATGTATGGCGCCGACACGCGCAGCGACTGGGATGGGGATGACCGCATCAACGGCAATTTCGACAATGACCGCTTTAACCGCAACGTCAACGTCGACAACAATTTCTACAACCGCGACTACAACGGCTGGAATCGCAACTGGAGCATTTGCGGCTACTGGGGCAACCGGCCCTGGAACACCGGCTGGTACCGCGGCTGGAACAACTTGGGCTGGTGGGGAGCGAACGCGGCCGCATGGGGTGTCGCAAGCCTGGCCACCGGTGCGGTGATCGGCGGGCTGGTCAATGACGCTGCCAACTCCCAATCCCCTGTGTTCATGGTTCCCAACTCAAGCTATGAACTCAATTACGGCTCAGTCGAATCGGTCGGCTCCTATGGGGTGAGCTTCAACTACCTGGTGAACGGCACCCAATTGATGGGTGCCGCCAATTGCCAGCAGGGTCTTCTCAACGGCCAGGTGCCCGCCAGCGCCTCCCATGCTCAACTGCTCAATGCGGTGTGCCAGGTGGCCTACGGCAACGGCAACTGAGGGGTCCCTGCAGGCATTGAAAATTGCGCTGAACCAGCACCGCAAAAGCGCAACGGGCAGCCATCAGCGCCATAGACGGCATCGGCCGGCGACAGACAACCGAGCTTCTTCTTCGCCGGCACCTGCGAGCGCTTCAGGCGCATGGGTTGGATGTAGGACTCACCCTCTGGCGAGGCGATGCGTGGACAAGAAGGCTCGAGTGTGCCCAGCGCATCATTGGCGCTCACACTGCTCCAGCCCAGGCTGACGGCAACGGCCAGCAGCGAGAGACCTGTCCGACAAAGAGCCCGATGCCTCGATTGACGCGTCATGATGCCATGGCTACCGATCCCATTCTGAAGCGTCCAGGCCATGGTTGATCATGCAGAGCTGGTGCAGTCACTGGTGAGGGCATCGCATGAATTCGACAGCACCTCCAACGACGCCGAGCGCAACTGCTGGATGGCCGTTCACCGCCATGTGCACGGCGTTTTGCCGAGCGAATACGACATTCGCGAGATCGACGAGGCGCTCTACCTCGAGGTGCTCAACGCGCGGCGAGCCGAAATGGCCATTCTAGGGTAGACACCCGTGACGAATTGACTGAACGAAGCAAGCTCCTCCTCCGACCGGTTCGAAAACCATTGACACCCACTCAATCGAACAATTCTTTATTACAATAGAAAGTCATGCCATAAGCATCGCAAACAATTTCAAGCAAGATTATACTCTCCTGTCCTATCAAATACCAACCATTACCCCGAGGATCATTCTTTTAACTTGTCGGATGAATAGCACATGGTTCGCTGCTGACTCTTGAAATGACCAATTCAGCGTCGGCCAAACCGAAGCACCCCAGCGCGAGAAGGGTCGACAGTGATCGCAAGCCTTAATTCGCCAACAACCCTTAGCACTTTAAAGCCACCAGCAATCGTTACACCTTCTACAGTATTGTCAATGCGAAATTCACACCTCGACCAAGAGCAAAAGACTCCAAGATGCCCATCGGAATAAAAATCATGTTAACCGCATCATTAGAAGGGCACCTCGAATAATCGGAATTTGCCGGCAATCAGAGGACATTAAAAATGCCGCTCGAAAAGCGGTGAATGATGCACAGATGCACCCTATTTCATTTGATTGGCAGGATAATTGCAG
>VGQR01000456.1 GCA_016882345.1 Cyanobacteria bacterium K_DeepCast_35m_m2_023 | reverse complement strand
CACTGACTGCGCTGAGCGCGCGCGCCTCTGCCCTGGGCCTCGAGGCGATCATCGTGGCTCGTGGCGGCGGCAGCCGTGAAGACCTGGCGGTGTTCGACAGCGAACTGGTGGCGCGAGCTGTGGCCAGCTGCCCAGTCCCCGTCGTCAGCGGGATCGGCCATGAAGATGACACCACCATTGTCGATCTGGTGGCCGATTACCGGGCCGCCACCCCCACAGCAGCCATGGTGGCGTTGCTGCCTGATCGCCGCAGCGCTCAGCTGACCGTGCATCGGATCCGAGTGCAACTGAGGGATGTGCTGCGTTGGCGACTCGAGGCAGAACGGCGCCAACTGAGCCAAGGGCTGCAGCGACTCACAGAGCTACACCCACGTCAACTGCTCCAGCTGCAGCGGCGAGTGTTGAACCACCAGAGACAACTCCTCACCGTGCTGTCACCGCAGCACTGGTTGCAGCGGGGATTCAGCCTGGTGCGCAACCGAGAGGGACGATTGATCTCTAGTGTTCAACAGGTCAGCAGCGGTGACAGGCTGACGCTGCAGTTGGCCGACGGCGAACTGCAGACCGTGGTCGACGACACATCCAGGTGCTAATGGCCAAATCCACGACGCAACGCCAACGCGCCGACAAACCCCCGGCTCCATCGATCGCGGCCGAGCTGAGCTATAGCGAAGCGCAAACCGCCCTCGAATTGGCCTTGGCACAGCTCCAATCACCCGATTTGCCTGTCGAGGCCATGACCGATCTTTACGAGCGTGCACGCAGCTACGCCGATCGCTGTGATCAGCTGCTCAATCACGTCGAACAGACCGTTGCGCTCTGGGATCCGACAGAACCGATGGCGGCCCCGGCCCCCTATGAAGCGTGAGGCTGGAGAACCATGAGCAGAGAAGCCGTTGATGAGCAGTCGTCCTTCGCAGCTCAGCATGAACGACGCCTGGGGATCAGACACCTGTATGTGCTGCTGGCGATCGGAGGCGCCGTCTTGCCCTGGATGGCCAATCTGGATTTTCTCAAGGAGCACGGGCCAACGTTTGACCTTGCCTTGTTCGTGCAGCTGGCGAATGCCAATGCTGCGGCCCAGTCGCTGTCACGTGATCTGGCCATTGCAGCAACCGCCATCAGCATCTGGATGGTCGTCGAGGCCCGCCGCATCGGCCTCAAGGGCATCACGTGGGTGCTGCTCGGATGCGTCACCGTTGCCTTTGCCTTCGGCTGCCCGTTGTTTCTTTACCTGCGTGAACGGCGTCTCGCTGAACTCGCAAGGAACGAAACAGACGCAGGGTCAGGTCGCTGATGCCTGCTCCACTGACGTCACGTCGAGACATTGACCACAGCAATCGGCACCCAAAAAGCACCGGGGTTCTCATTCCGAATCGACATCGGTCGCTTTGACGTCGATGGTGACGTCCCGAGCGTCAAAACGTGGATTGGGGGAGTTGGAGCCAGCCGCAGCGGCTGAAGCGGTATCGGTCGTAAACACCGTTCCACACGCGGGACAGACCTCAGTACCGAGGCTGCGAAATCCGCAAGCGGGACAGGTGCGCATGCGTCTCTGAATCAGCACCCAGCCGAGCCAACCCAGAGCCCCGACCCCCAAAGGCAGGAGGACAAGCAACAGCGTGATGCCTCCCACAACATCGAGCAAGACACGTCCTGCCGGGCTTGGAGCCAACAGCAGCAAGGCAACCAACAGCAACCACCAGCGAGACAGTGGGACCTCCAGAAACATGGCGTGTTCAACCCATCCTGCCGTCCCCAGGGGTCAGGAGCCAAGCGTTCCTCGCCCAAGCTCAGGCCAGATGCTCCGCTGAAGTCGAACTACGACCTGTCAACACTAGGCAGAGGCACTGGGCGTAATAAATGATTACCCCCACCAACCACACCCAAAGGGTGAGCAACAAGATGCCTCCAACGACTCCGTATGCCTGAAAGCGCACTCCCAGCAACAACAGCGCACGACCAAGCAACAGATTGAGCAATGTCAACGCAAAAGCCGTCAGCCCTGCCCCTGGCAGCAGCAAACGCCAGTTGATGCGCCGTGATAGGAGCAGCCACAAGAACAACAAAGCACCAGCAAATGTCAGACACAAAGAGAACAGAAGGTCAGTGGCTAACGTCACCGGACGTTGCCACTCAAGCCCCCTTGGCAACATCTGAAGGACGACATCTCTGACATCAAGAGAGCCCAGCAAACGCCTGCTGGTGATGACCTGATCAAAGGCGATAAACAAACCCATCAACGCCACGGATGCAATCCCTTTCATCCGCAGCTTGAGATAACGCAGCAGCAAACGGCGGAATGGCAAGTGGGGCATATCAAAGGGACGCTGCCACCACAAACGGTCGG
>VGQR01000455.1 GCA_016882345.1 Cyanobacteria bacterium K_DeepCast_35m_m2_023 | reverse complement strand
AGGTGAGCGAGGCGTTGGCCAAGCGACTGGCCTGGATCCTCAACATTGAATTGCTCGGCTTTGCTGCCATCCCGCTGATGGCCACCCTGATGGCCCGGGGCGTCGGTTTGCCGGCGGGTTGATGCCCGCTTGCAGCAACCGTGTTGTGGCCCTGCTGCTGGCCGCATCTGCGGCGGCCCTGGCCCTGCCCAAGGGCCCAGCACTGGCCCAGACCGGCACTGGTACGGGTATGGCCTGTGCAAGCAGCACAGCCGTGCAACCGCTGCCCATGCCACCTGAGGGCCAAGCCGCGTCACCGCTGCCTGAGCCGGCCGCTGCCGTTCCCCACACCTATGCCCATCGGCTGCGGGCGACAGCAGCGGGTTGGCCGGTGCGCGACCACTGGTGCATCTGGATCGAACCGCCGAGCGCCGAGCCCGGTACGGCAGCAGCGACGCGCGAGCGGCAGTGGCTCGAGGCCGTCCAGGGGGCCCTGGCCCAATGGGGCAGCCAGCTCGCCCTCGCGCTGGTCGACCACCCCGACCAGGCCCAGGTGCGCCTGTGGCGCCGCCGGCCCCCATTGCAGCGCCTGGCCGATGGCCGCACCCGCGCCAGCCACGGCCGTGCCGTGCTGCAGCTGCTGCAGGTGCAGCGACAAGGCCGCTGGCACGTCGAACCGCGGGTCGACGTGCTGCTGAGCCCTGGCCAGGCCCCCCGACCGACGCAGGCCACAGCCCTGCATGAACTGGGCCATGCCTTTGGGCTGTGGGGCCACAGCGATCAGGCCAGCGATGCCATGGCGGCCGTTCCGGGCGCCCAAGCGGTGATCATCCTCAGTCCGCGGGATCGGGCCACCCTGCAGTGGCTGCTGCGGCAGGGGCCACGGTTGCCGAGCGCGCCAACGCCAGCAGGAATCCCCCCAGCTGCACCAGCACCACCGTCGGCCCCGAGGGCAGATTGAGCCCGGCCGAAAGCAGCAAACCCACCACGGCGCCAGCGGCCCCCAGGCCGCTGGCCAGCAGCACATAGCTGCGAAAGCCACGGCTGAGCAGGCGGGCACCGCAGGCCGGCATCACCACAAAGGCACTGATCAACAGCACACCGACGGCCTTGATCGAGAGGACGACCACCATCGCCAGCAGAATCACGAACAGCAGGCGCTGGCCATCGGCCGCCACCCCGCGAGAGCGCGCCAGCGACTCATCGAGGCTCAACAGGATCTGGGAGCGCAGGTTGACCGCCATCACCGCCACCACGGCCACCAGCACCAGGGCCAACAGCAGCAGATCAATCCAGCCCACACCGAGGATGTCGCCGAACAACAGGTTCTGCAGGCCGCCGGCATACCCCGGCACCTGGCTGAGCGCGACAACGGCCAGGGCCAGCGACGACGAATAGATGATGTTGAGCAACGCATCGGCCGGCAGCTGACTGCGCTGGACCAAGGTGCTGACCACCAGGGCAAACAGCACGGCAAACGGAATCAGCACCAGGGTGGGGTTCAGCCCCAGCACCACCCCCAGGGTCAGACCCAGCAAGGCCGAATGGCCAAGCGCATCGCTGAAGAAGGACAGCTGACGCAGCACGGCAAAGCTGCCCAGCAGCCCTCCCAGGGCACCGCTTAGCAGGCCAGCCAGCAGGGCCCGCTGCATGAACGGCATCGCCAACAGCATCAGCAGCGATCCCGACTCGGCTGTCATGGACCGGGGACTGCATGGTGGTGGTGATAAGCCACGAAGCCACGGCCGTAGATCTGCTCCAGCTGGGCGGTGCTGAGGGCGTGCTCGGGCACACCTTCGCAACGCAGGCTGCGGTTGAGGCAGAGCACCCGATCGCAGCTGCGGCGCACCATCTCGAGGTCGTGGGAGACCTGCAGGATCGACCAGCCCTGACTGCGTCTCAGGTCGAACAGCAGGCTGTGAAACCGTTCGGCGGCCTGGGCGTCGAGGCCGGCCTGGGCCTCATCGAGCACCAGCAGACGGCGCGGGCGCACCACGCAGAAGGCCAACAGCACCCGCTTGAGCTGGCCCGCCGACAACTCGCTGAGCAGGCGTGTCGCCAGGTTGTCGCAGCCGCACAACGCCAAGGCGCGGGCCACAGCCTCGCGGCTCCCTGGCCCGCGGGCGCCGCCCAGGGCCACAAATTCGGCCACGGTCAATGGAAAGCGACCGCGGGGTGCAAACAGTTGGGGCAGATAGGCGATCTGATCGCGCACCGCCGGCGGCAGTTGGCCGCGGGGGCCCAGCTCGCAGCCCAGCAGCCTGACCCGTCCCCCCATGGCGCGGAATCAACCCCAGCAAGGCTTGCACCAGGCTGCTCTTGCCAGCGCCGTTGGGACCGACCAGGGCGGTGTCGGTCTCGGCGCGCAACGCAAA
>VGQR01000454.1 GCA_016882345.1 Cyanobacteria bacterium K_DeepCast_35m_m2_023 | reverse complement strand
CGCCTTTGGCTTTCGTTCCGCTCCATAACCACAGCGACTACAGCCTCCTGGATGGGGCCAGCCAGCTGCCGGCGATGGTGAAGCGGGCCGAAGAGCTGGGCATGCCCGCCCTGGCGCTCACCGATCACGGGGTGATGTATGGCGCCATCGAGCTCCTGAAGCTGTGTAAGGGCACTTCGGTGAAGCCGATCATCGGCAACGAGATGTATGTCATCAACGGCTCCATTGATGACCCCAATCCACCGAAGAAGGAGCGCCGTTACCACTTAGTGGTGCTTGCCAAGAACGCGGTGGGTTACCGCAACCTGGTGAAGCTCACCAGCATCAGCCACCTGCGCGGCATGCGCGGGCGCGGCATCTTTTCGCGTGCCTGCATTGATAAGCCCACCCTCGAGCGCTACAGCGAGGGCTTGATCGTGGCCACCGCCTGCCTCGGCGGTGAGATCTCCCAGGCGATCCTGCGTGGCCGCCCCGATGTGGCCCGCGATGTGGCCCGCTGGTATCAGGGTGTGTTCGGAGGCGACTTCTACCTGGAGATTCAGGACCACGGGTCGCCGGAAGATCGGATCGTGAATGTGGAGATGGTGCGCATCTCCCGCGAGCTCGGCATCCCGATCGTTGCCACCAACGACGCCCACTACCTCACCAGCAACGACGCCGAAGCCCACGACGCCCTGCTCTGCATTCTCACGGGCAAGCTTGTGACCGATGAGAAGCGCCTGCGCTACACGGGCACCGAATACATCAAGGGTGAAGAGGAGATGCTCGGCCTGTTCGCCGACCACCTCGAGCCCGAAGTGGTGGCTGAGGCTGTGGCCAACACGGCCTTGGTGGCCGAGAAGGTGGAGGACTACGACATCCTCGGCCGCTACCAGATGCCGCGCTTCCCGATCCCGGAAGGGCACACACCGGTGAGCTACCTGCGCGAGGTGAGCGAGCAGGGCCTGCGTGCCCGCCTTCAGCTGTCAGAGGGCGATGCCTTCACACCGGAGTACGGCGAGCGGCTCAGCTTCGAGCTGCAGGTGATGGAGCAGATGGGCTTCCCCACCTACTTCCTGGTGGTGTGGGACTACATCCGCTTTGCCCGAGAGAACGGCATCCCCGTGGGACCCGGTCGTGGCTCGGCGGCTGGCTCGTTGGTGGCCTACGCCCTGGGGATCACCAACATCGATCCGGTCACAAACGGCTTGCTGTTCGAGCGCTTCCTCAATCCGGAACGCAAATCGATGCCGGATATTGACACCGACTTCTGCATTGAGCGCCGTGGTGAGGTGATCGACTACGTCACCCGCCGCTATGGCGAGGAGAAGGTGGCGCAGATCATCACCTTCAACCGCATGACCTCCAAGGCGGTGCTCAAGGATGTCGCCCGCGTGCTCGACATTCCCTACGGCGACGCCGACCGCCTGGCCAAGCTGATTCCGGTGGTGCGCGGTAAACCCGCCAAGCTCAAGGAGATGATCGGCGAGGAGTCGCCGGCGCCTGAGTTCCGCGAGAAATATCAGAACGATCCCCAGGTGAAGCGCTGGGTGGATATGGCGATGCGCATCGAAGGCACCAACAAAACCTTTGGTGTGCACGCTGCTGGCGTTGTGATCGCCGCCGATCCCCTCGATGAAGTGGTGCCGCTGCAGCGCAACAACGACGGCCAGGTGATCACCCAATACTTCATGGAAGATGTGGAGTCGATGGGGCTCCTGAAGATGGACTTCTTGGGTCTCAAAAACCTCACCATGATCGATAAAACGATCGATCTGGTGGAGCAGAGCACCGGCCAGAAGGTGGATCCCGATGCCCTCCCCCTCGATGACCCCGGCACCTATGGCCTGCTGGCTCGCGGTGATCTGGAGGGCATCTTCCAGCTCGAATCCAGTGGCATGCGCCAGATCGTGCGCGATCTCAAACCCTCATCGCTGGAAGACATTTCCTCGATCCTGGCGCTCTATCGCCCGGGTCCACTGGATGCTGGTCTGATTCCTAAGTTCATCAACCGAAAGCATGGCCGCGAAGCGATCGACTTTGCCCACACCAAGCTTGAGCCGATCCTGCAGGAGACCTACGGGATCATGGTGTACCAGGAGCAGATTATGCGCATTGCGCAGGATCTCGCTGGCTACTCCCTCGGTGAAGCGGATCTGCTGCGCCGGGCGATGGGTAAGAAGAAGAAGAGCGAAATGGAGAAGCACCAGAGCATCTTTGTGAAGGGTGCTACTGAGCGCGGTGTTGACCCCAAGATCGCCGAGGGATTGTTTGAGCAGATGGTGCTGTTCGCCGAATACTGCTTCAACAAGAGCCATTCCACCGCCTACGGCGCGGTGACCTATCAAACCGCCTACCTCAAGGCCAACTACCCGGTGGCCTACATGGCGGC
>VGQR01000453.1 GCA_016882345.1 Cyanobacteria bacterium K_DeepCast_35m_m2_023 | reverse complement strand
CGGGCGCGCCTGCAGGCCCGCGCCCTGCGCCAGCTCTGCAGCCGCCATGGCGCGTTGTTCATCGTCAACGACCGCATCGATTTGGCTCTGGCTGTCGAGGCTGACGGGGTCCATCTGGGCCAGGGCGATCTGCCACCCGCGGTGGCCCGCCGTCTGATTGGCCCGGACCGCCTGATCGGCCGCAGCACCCACCGCCTGTCTGAGTTGCACGACGCAGTCGGCGAGGGTTGCGACTACGTCGGCGTCGGGCCGGTGCATGCCACCCCCACCAAGCCGGGCCGCGAGCCGGTGGGTCTGGATTATGTGCGTCTGGCTGCGGCCGAATGCCCGATTCCCTTCTTTGCCATCGGCGGGATTGAAGCCAGCAATCTGACTGCGGTGCAGCAGGCCGGTGCAGCACGGGTGGCGGTGGTGCGGGCGATCACCGACGCGGCCGATCCCCGCGCCGCCGCCGCTGCACTGTTGGCCAATCTGGGTCAGCGCTGCTGAGCTGATGGAGACCGTGCCGACAGAGACCGTGGCGATGGACCCCATCTCGATCACTGTCAACGGCGAGTTGCGCCAGTGCCCGTCGGGCCTGACCCTGCCTGCCGTGCTCGAGCAGCTCGGCTACCGGCCGCAGTTGGTGGTCGTCGAGTTCAACGGCACGATCCTGCCGCGCCAGCAATGGGCCCAGCAGCCGGTGGTGGAATCCGATGTCCTCGAGGTGGTCACCATCGTCGGGGGCGGTTCCTAGATTTCAGCTTGACTGATCTGGCCTGCTGTGCCCGCACAACTGCCTGCCCATGCGCCCCAGCCGACGACCGGCCGGCAGCGTGTCCAGCGCCCCTGGTTCCGTCTGTTGGGGCCATGCCTGGCCTTGCCGCTGCTGATCGCCTTTGTGCTGACGGCCGCTCCGGCCCCCTTGCTGGCGGCCAGCGGCGGTCGCATCGGCGGCGGCAGCTTTCGCTCGGCCCCTTCGATGCCGCGCAACTATGGCGGCGGCGGCGGTTATCGAGGCGGCTATGGCGGTGGCGGCTTCGGGGGTGGGATTGGCTTTCCATTCCTGATTCCCCTGTTCGGATTCGGCGGTGGCGGTCTGTTCGGCTTTCTGATCCTGATGGCCGTTGTCGGTGTGCTGGTCAATGCCCTGCGGGGCGGCGGCGGCGGTCCAACCCTGCCGGCCGGCATGCGCGGCGGCGATCTGGCCTATGCCCCGGCTGCCGATGGGCCCGTCACCATCGCCCAGGTGCAACTCGGCTTGCTGGCCTCGGCCCGCGACCTGCAGAGCGACCTGCGCCGTCTGGCAGCCTCGGCCGACACCGGCAGCAGCAGCGGGTTGCAGCAGGTGTTGCAGGAGACCACCCTCGCCCTGCTCCGCCATCCCGACCTGTGGGTCTATGCCAGCAGCGACGTGGGCGAGGTGCCCTTCGCCAGTGCCGAGTCGACCTTCAATCGCCTGTCGATGGGCGAGCGCAGCAAGCTCGAACGCGAACTCACGAGCAATGTGGCGGGCAGCCGTCGCAACGATGCCTCCCTGCCGGTGGGGGACAGCGATGCCACCAGTGACTTCATCGCCATCACCCTGCTGGTGGCCAGCCGCAGCCGTTTCAAGCTGCCGCCGGCCAGCAGTGGTGAGCAGTTGCGTCAGGCGCTGCAGCAGCTGGGGGCCATCGGCAGCGATGCCCTCATCGCCCTCGAAGTCATCTGGCAGCCCGAGGGGGCCGGTGAGGTGCTCAGCACCGCCGATCTGCTGACCGCCTACCCGCAGTTGCAACACCTCTGACCCTTGGCCCGACTGGGCATCTAAGGAGACTTACGGAGACTGGGTGAGGGCCCCTTGCGGCCCCTACACCCTGCTTCCAGAGTGGGGTCAGCGTGCTTGTGGCACCGATGGCATCCCGCCCGATCACCTGGGTCAACACGGCGGTGCTGCTGCAGGCCATCGACCGTTACGAGCGCGGCATGCTGCCGCGCTCGCTGCAGCTTTGGCTCGAAACCGTGCTCGATCTCGAGCGGCCGCTCAAGGGGTCCTTGCGGCCCCGCTGTTGAGGATCCGCAGCGCCGCCATGGCGGCGCCGTAGCCGTTGTCGATGTTGACCACGCTCAAGCCGGGTGCGCAACTGGCCAACATGCCCATCAGAGCGGCTTGCCCCCCAGCGCTGACCCCGTACCCCACCGACACCGGCACCGCGATGATGGGCTGGGGCAACAGTCCTGCCAACACGGTTGGCAAGGCGCCCTCCATGCCGGCGCAGGCAATCAGCACCCGGGCGCTGCGCAACTGCTCCAGCCGATCGAGCAACCGGTGCAGGCCAGCCACGCCCACATCGAGCACCAGCTCGGCCTCGACCCCATGGCAGGCCAGGGCGAGCTGGGCTTCTCGGGCCACCG
>VGQR01000452.1 GCA_016882345.1 Cyanobacteria bacterium K_DeepCast_35m_m2_023 | reverse complement strand
CCGATACCGCGTGGACCAAGGCCTACGCCGAAGGCGAGGAGATCGTCATCCCGCTCAAGAACGGCGAGGGCGGATACGTCGCCGACGACGCGACGCTCGACCGCCTCGAGGGAGACGGACTCGTCGTGGCGCGCTACCTCGAGGTCAACCCCAACGGCAGCCTGCGCGACATCGCGGGCATCTCCAATCCCGCGGGCACGATCGTCGGCCTCATGCCCCATCCCGAGCACGCGGTCGAGTCGCTCACCGGCCCGTCCACCGATGGCCTCGGCTTCTTTGTCTCCGCCGTACGCAGTTTCACCGGAGCGAACGCGTGAGCCTCGTAGGTCCCCGGTCGGGCAATCAGCGCGCGTAGGTGCGAGCGGCAGAGGTGAATCCCGAGAAAGTGCCGGACGGATTCGCGATGACTTCCACCGTCAGCGATCCGTCGGCATTGACGCGGACCGCCATGGTGCCCTGTTTCGATGGCCCTGGAACCGTCTGGTAACCGACCGGCATGGGTGTCTTGGTCGTGGGATCGATCTGGTAGGGGTCTCCATCGGCGGTACGCAATTCCATCGAGTGCAGCGGGTACACCACCGTGCCGTCTGCGACGGTCACCTCATCAGGAGTGGGAAGTCCCCCGGCGAGCGAAATGGCGAACTGTCCGCCTCCTCGCATGTCGG
The DNA here is from genome assembly GCA_016882345.1 of Cyanobacteria bacterium K_DeepCast_35m_m2_023. Next base: position 1,720 of record VGQR01000452.1, on the reverse strand, counting down.
CGTCACCGGCTTCGTCGGCGAACCAGCCCATGGATGCAATCCAGGTCGACGGGGTGGTCCAGTGAGGTGCGAGGGCGAGGTGGCCGTAGGCGTAGTTGTTTTTTCCAGGAACCTGGCCGGCCTGGATCCACTCGTTGGGCTTGATGGATGAGATCGGGATGCCCGAGTATCCCGCTGTGCCCGCCAGGAACCACGAGCCTGATGCGGCGCCCCGCACGTCGAAGTCCACCTTCCACCAGCGCGGAGCCTGCGTCCGCTGCATCACGTCCTCGTAGGCGGCGGCGAGTTCGGGCGTGAAGAACGGAGTGGGGTCGGCGGTGTAGGGCTTCCACGCCTCCCCATAGGCGTAGGACAGCGGATTGGCGAGGCCCGTCAGCCAGGTGCCCCCGGAGAAGACGTTGAAGTCGAGCGGGTGATCGCGCTGCGAGCCGAACTGCTGCCCTGCGGCCAGCTTCGTCCCCCGCTGCACCCCGGCCTGAAGCCGGTCCAGGACCATGTAGACGGTGTAGACACCGCACCCGTGGTTGATGACGACGCGATTCACGGTGGTCGTGCCCTCCGCGGGCAGCGTTCCCACTTCGATCACGGTGCCGGCTGCCGGGGATGTCACCGGCACAAACGGGGCGTTCTGCCGAGCGGCATCCGTGAGTTCGAGGCTCTTCAGGCCTAGGTACGCGTGATCGATCGGAGTCACATGACTGCCGATCATGGCGCCGTAGGGGATCGATGAGGTGAGCGTGTCCAGGGGAATGATCGTGTGGGTGAGTTTCACCGTCGACGCAGAGCAGGTCGTCTCGGGCTGACCGAAGACCGTGTCCACTGTCGGGTACCAACTCGGCCGTGACGCGTAGCCCGTCGTTGGCGGCAGGTCCTGGGTGAATGCATACGCCCACCGACCTGACTTGCAGATGGCGATGCCGACACCGCGCATGGGCGCGAGCTGTCCCGAAGTCGCACAGGTGGCGCCCGGTTCGGCGTTGGCGGGGGTGGGAGTCGGCGGTGGTGTGGATGCGAGCCTCCACCGCAACTTGCCCTTGTCCTTGCCCGTCTTGACCTTCGCGCACACGAGGTTGCGACCTTTGGCATCGACCGTCGTCATTCCGGCCCGTGCACAGGGCTTGCCGACGGAGGCGGCAGCTTGAGCTGCAGGGGCCCCGAAGGCCAGGACAAGACCGAGGGAGGTCGTTGCAACAACTGACGTGCGCACCAGCGACTTCATCGTCTCTCCGCATCCGGGGGGTTTGCCGGTGACAGTGTGCGCCTCCGTCCGCTCGTATGTCCTGTTGATGGGCAGTCTGCCTCGGGGAATTCACCCCCGCACCGGCTCCGGGGTGAAGGCGGCGGCCATGGCAGGATCGGCGCGTGAGCCTCGACACTGTCGCGCGCGCCGCTGAGACCCCCGAGGCCGAGCAGCCCTACACCGACCTCGGCCTCAAGCCCGACGAATACGCCCGCATCCGCGAGATCCTCGGCCGACGGCCCACTTCCAGTGAGCTCGCGATGTACTCCGTCATGTGGAGCGAGCACTGCTCCTACAAGTCCTCCAAGGTGCACCTGCGCCAGTTCGGCGACAAGCAGCCCGAGGGTGGCTGGCCGCAGCTCATGGTCGGCATCGGGGAGAACGCCGGGGTCGTCGATGTCGGCGACGGCTGGGCGGTGACCTTCAAGGTCGAGTCACACAATCATCCGTCGTACGTCGAGCCCTACCAGGGCGCAGCCA
>VGQR01000451.1 GCA_016882345.1 Cyanobacteria bacterium K_DeepCast_35m_m2_023 | reverse complement strand
TATCATTGATAGATATGAGTCTTGCCCCTTGCCCCACGTATCTCTGTATGCAATTTCCTCGAGGATGCTTGCCTCTTTGGTGTAGTCAGATTCTCCCACCGATATGTTCATGCTGAAATCTGCACCTACGTCAAACGGTGGGTCGATGTAGATCAGTTTTATGCCGCCTGCTTTGTCGATCTCCTCTCTTAATGGTCCAGATCTAAGGGACGAGAGTACGTACTTGTTATCACCCCAAATCAGTTTGTTCGTCCAACCCTTGACCTGCCTTCCTGTTGAAGTATCGAAGAGTGCTAGTTGCGACTCGTCGCTGAACTCTTTTCTTGGTTCATCTACGTGTTCAATCGTTTGAAAAGGTAGAACGATATTTGTGACATCGTGCGACTTTCCATCCCAGACGAGTTCGAGTTCTCGATTCGAGTCGAAGAGTGCAAAACGGTACTTGTCGTCTAGGGGGATTCCCGCCTCCAGTGCCTTGGTGATGTCCCTGATCTCGTTCTCGCTAAGTCGCACCTGGGGTTGCCCTGACCTGCCTCTGGTCAACTATGCCACCTCTCCCGGTTATTTGCTACACCTTCTAACCATGCGGTAATCCAGGATCTTGGTGTCTTCATTTATGAGTCGATGGTCGCTGTCTTTAGTTTCTTGCGCCCCGTCGCCAGTGCCCCTGTTGCCCTTTTCGCTTCGTAGTGGTAGTAGTGATCCTGGATGTACTCGATTGAGGTATCACAGTTGTTGCAAATGATTCTGACTTTCAGGTCTCCCCTGCTCTTTTGACCATTGTCCACTTGCCCTCTCCAATCGTCTGACGAGACTCTCTTGCCGTCCTTTCTGCATCGATGTACCTGAGATAAGTATTTCTGAGTTGATCGGGACTGGTATGACCATTGTCTGCGAAGGAATTGATCTTTGGAGGAATTGCCAATGACGGATCTTCTTCAAGAGTCAGTCGGAATGCTGTATGCCGAATAGTCGTCCATTTCCTTCCTGCTGAGGGGAACTCATTCCCAAAGGTTTGCTCCATAACATGCTTCAAGAGAAAATTTAGGGTCTTCAGGACGTGACTGTCTGCTGGATTTCCTGATGGTCTTTCGATCTGAGGAAGAACTAGATAACCAGATGGTTTTCTCCTTTTGAGTCGTTCCCAGAATCTGTATGCATCGTTTCTGTAGTGGGTCGTCTGGTGGATCGGACGATCCTTTTTTATGGTCTCCAGATTGCAGACCACAGTTCTGTTTCCCTGGTCCTTGAACCACTCGCTCCTGAGTCGGTACATGTCTTCTGCCCGCAAGTAAAAGAACCACTCCAAGAGGAGTGCGTCATAAAGATCAACCCAGTTGCGTTGGTTGAGTCGGTTGTTCTTGCTCCACTCCAAATCCAAGTACTCGTCTGGATCCAGGAGTTGTCTTGCCGAGTCAAAGGATAAGTCCACCACTGCTGCCAGTAGTTGATCCCACTGTTTCTGGGTCAGGTGCTGAACCTGTTTGGTCTGCTTGCTGATTGCGGGAAATCTCGGGAATGCATGTCCAGGAAAATCGTCCTCTGCCAACACCAGAAGTTTGTTGATGAGGGTCTTCTGCTGCCCTTTCATCCCGCTGCCATTTGACCCATTGCTCCCTCTTGCCCGTCTCTCAAGAAGGGAGAAGTAATCCTTGAAGTCTTGACTGGTGATCAGGTCAACACTTCTTATTGCCCATGGTTGGTGACGGATGCCGTATTCATCCGCCTCCCACTTCAGGGACTCCTCTCGACTCCATCGCTTGAAATTCCGCTGTGTCTCCCTGGTTCGGGATTCCGCCTGGAAGTACTTCTCCCAGTAACTAGTCAGAGAGTTCTTGGTTTGCTCGTGCTGCTGGTCCAGGAGTGCCCTGCTGCCGCCCTGCCACTGCTGGAACAGAGAGACCGATCTCTTCGCTGCCTCGTAGGGGTCTTCCGTTCCCGTACTCCTCTGTACGGTCAAACGCTTCCCCAGACCCCCCTTGGATCGCCCCTGATGCGGTCGTGGGTCCTCGTTGGGGTCTGGTAACCATTCCGCGTACAGGACGCGTGTATGGGTCTGTCGCTTGATCCTGAGGTTCTGCGGGTACGAACCACGCACACCGAAGACCTTCGAGACGTTCAGGGTCGTCCAATTCTCAGGAAGTGACTTGCCCACCTCGCTTACCTACCTGGGTCTTGCCACCCGGTACTGACCACCGATCGATTTTGCCGTCTCTGGTAGGTAAGTGGTAGGTAAGTTGCCGCCTCTTTCGCTAAGAATGCAGTGAGGATCAAGTTTTCTTTCATAAAACCCCAGTTCGAATCTGGGTGCCGCCTCTTTCGCCCGGTGCTGCGCAGCGGCTCAGAGGCTGAGGTTCACCGTCCAGCGGCTGGCCCGCTCGGAACGGG
>VGQR01000450.1 GCA_016882345.1 Cyanobacteria bacterium K_DeepCast_35m_m2_023 | reverse complement strand
CCGGCGCCGGTGGAAAGAAGGATGAATTTGTTTGCGGACTTGCTGGCCAGCACCCGACCACAGCCTTCCGAACGGGCGGCGGTGATCGAGACAGGTCCTCGCATTCAAAAATCGCGACGCGGTGTTGAAATCAAGTCGGCCCGTGAACTCGACATCATGCGCCGGGCCAGCCGCATCGTGGCCACGGTGTTGCGCGAGATCAACGACCTCGTCGAACCCGGGATGACCACCGGCGATCTCGACGTCCATGCCGAACGTCGCATCCGGGACCTGGGTGCGACCCCCAGCTTCAAGGGCTACCACGGGTTCCCAGCCAGCATTTGCGCCTCGATCAACAACGAGGTGGTGCACGGCATCCCCAATGGCAAGCGGGTGATCAAGGCCGGCGACCTGCTCAAGGTCGACACCGGTGCCTACTTCGACGGCTACCACGGCGACAGCTGCATTACCATCTGCGTCGGCCAGGAGGCTTCCGACGAGGCCCGCACATTGGCCAGGGTCGCCCAGGAATCGCTGATGCAGGGTCTGGCCCAGATCAAAGCAGGCAACACCCTGTTCGACATCGCCGCTGCGGTGCAGGACCATGTCGAGGCCCATGGCTATGCCGTCGTCGAGGATTACACCGGCCATGGCGTCGGCCGCAATTTGCACGAGGAACCCTCGGTGTTCAACTACCGCACCCGCGATTTGCCTAACATGAAATTGCGGCCTGGCATGACCCTGGCGGTCGAGCCAATTCTCAATGCCGGCATCAAGGCCTGCCGCACCCTGAAGGATCGCTGGACCGTCGTCACCGTCGATGGCAGCCTCTCGGCCCAGTGGGAGCACACCATCGCCGTCACCAGCGATGGCTGCGAGATCCTCACCGACCGCGACTTCTGAGGCATCAACTGCTGGCGCCGTCAGGCGTCAGAGCGGGTCAAAGCGCGGTTGTAGAGCCAGCGGCCCAGCGTCGTCAGCGGCATCAGCACGTAGATCAGCGGATTGGGGGTGATGATGATCAAATTGCAGCCCAGGCGGGCCTGCAGCAGGATCTGTCCCGCCACGAAATCGGCGCCCATCAGCCCCACCGGGTTGAGGCTGGAGCGGAAAGGCCCCAGCACTAGTCGTCGCAGCCTCACCTGCCGGCCCAGATCGAGGCTGCGCAGGCTCAGCAGCTGCCCGAGCAGTCGCTTGCTGATCTCGTAAAGGGGGCTGAAAGCCGGTTCGATCTCGGCCTCCGAGGTGTTGATCCAAATTTCGGGGTGTGGCCGGCTGGCCAGCTCGCTGCTGCTGCGCTGGCCGACCAAGGCCGCAAACCCCTCCAGCAGCCGCCAGCTGCTGAGGGCGTTGACCTCGAGGCTGAGGGCCGCGGCTGCGGCGCTGCGCTCGCTCTGCCGGTTGATGCCGTGGTTCAGCACCAGGATGTCGACATCGGCCAGCTGCTCGATCAGCGATTGCTCCTGGCCTACCTGCCAGGGGACGTGCTGCAGCGGGATGGGGTTCCCAGCGGTGTCAGAAAGCTCCAGGGGGGCGCTGCGGTGGCTCAGCGCAACCAGGCGCGCCCCCTGCTGGTGCCACTGGCGCAGCAGCGCCTGGCCGAGGGCGCCACTGGCCCCGCTAATCGCCACGGTGAGTCGATCGGTTGCCATGGGGGTGGCGCAGTGGGCGGCACTCGCGTCAGCATGGGACACACCAAGACGAGGGCGTTGACAGGACCCATGACGGTTTCCGGCCATCCAGCCCCTTCGGCGGCGGCGCTCATGCCCCTGTTTGCGCCCTATTGCGGCGGCGCTGGCCCGGCGTTGGAGCTGGCTCTGGCTCGGCTGCAGCTTGGCCAGTTCGAGGGTCTGCGCGCCCTGCGCGGGGGGGACCATCACGGCTATGTGCTGCGCTGGACCGGCGCCTTGGCTCCGCTCGAGGAGAACCATTGTGAGTTGCGTTTCCCCGCGCGTCCCCAGATCCACTACAGCTTCAGCGTGCCTGCCTATCGGCTGCTGGCCTGGCTGGCCCAGAGCGAGGCGGATGACCTGCCCGACGGCTTCTGGCGTTGGCTGATTCTGGGCGACGATTCAGGTGCCTAAATTGTTGGCCAACTCGCCGACTCGGGAGGTTCTGTGAATGGCTGCGGCCCTCCCCAGCACGTTATTGGTCGGCTCCTGTGAGGCCTTTGGTGGCAAGTCGGCGGTTGTATTGGGCCTGCTGCGGCAACTGGTGACCGCAGGGGTGGCCGTGCATTACGGCAAGCCCCTCGCCACCAGTCTTGAGAACGTCGCATCGCCAGCACTGATCGACGACGACGTCCATTTCGTCGGCACCATGCTGCAGCTGCCCTCGCAGCGGTTGTTGCCGTCACTGCACCAGCTCGCTGCGCAGACGGCCCGCGAACTGTTGCTGCAGGGGCAACTCGCCGCTG
>VGQR01000449.1 GCA_016882345.1 Cyanobacteria bacterium K_DeepCast_35m_m2_023 | reverse complement strand
GACTTTCACGCGGGGCGCGACACGCCGCGCGATTTTTTGGAGCGCTGCCTCGATGTCATCGACAAGCGCGACAAAACAGTGCGGGCGTTTGTCACGCTGAACATAAAAGGTGCACGCAAAGCCGCGGACGCGGCGACGAAGCGTTACAAAGCCGGCAAGCCGTTGTCGATGGTCGACGGCTGCCCAGTGGCGATCAAGGACATCATCGCCACCGCCGACATGCCCACGCAAATGAATAGCCCCGCGTTCAAGGACTGGCAGTCGGGGCAAGACGCGGCGTGCGTGGCGGCATTGCGCAAGGGCGGCGCGGTGATTATCGGCAAAAGCGTGACCACTGAATTCGCGATCGGGTTTTCGGGGCCGACGACGAACCCGTTCGATGCCACGCGCACGCCGGGTGGTTCGTCAAGCGGTACCGCTGCTTCGGTGGGCGCGGGCATGGTGCCGGTGGGGCTCGGCACGCAAACGCAAGCGTCGACGCTGCGGCCTGCATCGTTTTGCGGCGCCGTGGGTTACAAGCCGAGCCTCGGGCAACTGCATTTGGCGGGCGTGCATCCGTTATCCGCCACCTGCGATCACTTGGGCGTGATCGGCGCTACACTCGGTGACGTGTGGCGCACCGCGTCGCAAATCTCGCTCGGCATCGGCAGCCCGGGGCGGCGCTTTTTGCAGGGTGCGGGCGCGCAAGTGCCGGCGGCGGTGAAGCCGCGCAAGCTGATCCGCCTCTACACGCGCGGCTGGACGGAAATTGATGACGCGACCAAAACCCAATTCGAACTGGCGATCGACGCGCTGGCGCAAAGCGGCGTTGAAATCGCGAGCCGCCACAACAACGCCGCCGTCGCCGCGCTGGAAGATCAGCTAATGGCCGATGTCGATGACGCGCTCGACATCGTCGCGTATGAACTACGCTGGCCGTTCGAGGATTACATCGCGCGTTTCGGCAAAAAAATCGGCGAGCGTTTGCACGGCCTGGTGAAACGCGCCAACGAAATGACGCCCGCCGATTACGAACGCTTGCTCGATACGCGCAGCGCGATGCGTCGCTTGTGGCGCGACACCCTGACGGCGCTAGACGCTGATGGTTATGTGACGCTCGCGTCCTCCGGCCCTGCGATCAAGGGTTTTGAGTACACCGGCAACCGCACGTTTTTGATCTACGGTTCGTGGCTGGGCTTGCCAGCGTTTAGTTTGCCGTTGTTGCAAACGCAAGGTTTGCCGTTCGGGCTGCAGTTGATTGGGCTGCCGGATGAAGATGGGGCGCTGGCGGGTGTGGCGAACGGCGTGATGCGCGCGTTGGGTGCTGAACGAAATTGCTAATGACGATAGACCTCGAAAAAATTTTTTTGACGCAGATGAACGCAGATTTACGCAGATTTTTCCGGGATTAATCTGCGTTCATCTGCGTCAATCTGCGTCTAAGGTGTTTAATTAAAAAAGTTAATAAAATCAAATACTTACATTTATACCTTGGTTTGGGCGTGTTGCTGGTCGCGTCGCTTGCGCACGCGCAGCAATACCCGACACGCCCGATTCGTTTCATCGCGCCGTATGTGCCGGGCGGCGGTGTGGATTTTGTGTCGCGCGTGATCGCCACCAAGTTGTCGGAAACCATCGGCCAGCAAGTCATTGTCGAAAATCGTCCCGGCGCCGGCACCAACATCGGTTCGGAATTGGTGGCGCGCGCGGCGCCCGATGGCTACACCATTTTGGTGGGCGGCGTGCCGAATGTGGTGAACCCATTTTTGTTCAAAAAGCTGCCGTACGATGTGATCAAGGATTTCGCGCCGGTGACGCAAACCACCACCGCGCCGAACATACTCGCGGTGCACCCCTCGCTGCCGGTGCGTTCGGTGAAAGAATTGATCGCGCTCGCCAAGGCGCGTAAGGGCGAACTTACCTTTGCCTCGGCGGGCATCGGCAGCTCCAACCATTTATCGGGCGAATTGTTTCGCGTGATGGCGGGCGTTGATGTGGTGCACGTGCCGTACAAAGGCGGGGGTGCCGCCGTTGTCGATTTGATCGCCGGCCAGGTGACGATGTATTTCGGCACCACGCCGAGCACCGTGCCGCACGTGCGCACGGGGCGGCTGCGCGCGCTGGGCGTCACCACGTTAAAACGCTCGCGCGCGACACCCGATATTCCGACGCTGGACGAAGCGGGCCTCGCCGGTTTTGACAACGCCGCGTGGCACGGCTTGTTCGCGCCCGCGGCGACGCCGCCGGCGGTGGTCAACCGCTTGTCGAGCGAAGTGGTGAAAGTGCTGCGCCTGCCGGAGACGATCGAACGCATGGGCGCGCAGGGCGTGGATGTGATTGCGAGCACGCCGGAGGCATTGGCGGCTTATGTGAAGCAGGATTTGGTGCGGTATGAGAAGCTGATTCGGGCTGCGGGGATTAAG
>VGQR01000448.1 GCA_016882345.1 Cyanobacteria bacterium K_DeepCast_35m_m2_023 | reverse complement strand
GACGCGCTGTGCACTCCGTGTGCCATGCGTCGCAGCCTGTGCAATTCAGGCTTCCGGTCTCAGGACGTGACCGAAAAGAAGGGCAAGAACACCCGACAAAGACCGTCCGCAAACCCAATTCACCTGCTCACTCTGCGGCTTTCGTGCCGTGGCGTGATAGCAGGCAAGGCGCAGCCGCTCCGACCCGTGTCCCTGCCGGTCGGAGTTGTGCTGTTTGGGGGTTCAAGTCCCCCTGGATTGGCTCGCCTCATCGCTTGCGATGGGGCTTTTCGTATCCGCTCAATCCGGGCCTGTGCCCGCCTGACTAATGACAACCCAATCACGATCGTTGCGCCTGGCTGATGCGCTCAGCCGGGCGCCTTTTGCATGGCCTGGTGGCTATCCGCTCCATGCAATCACCAGTGATGGTGGCAACCTCTGCCACCACTGCTGCGGCAGCGAACGACTCAGCATCGCCACCACAACTGGCAATGACGGCTGGACTGTGGTGGCGCAGGCCGTCAACTGGGAAGCCCCAGATCTGTTTTGTGATCACTGCGGCAGCCGCATCGAATCGGCTTACGCGGAGGGCTGACCATGAGCTCTCTTGAGATCGAGACCTTCCAGCTCCCCTCCCACTGGGCGTCCTACTTCATCAACGCAGACCCCAGCAGCCTTGACGACAGCGACATTGCTGCCGCCGATGGCTGGTGGGAGGAGACCTTCCCCTGCCAAGCCGTCTCCTGCGTGGATGTCACCGAGGAGGGGCACTTCTGCAAATACCACGACGCGACTCGGTGGTGTCTGGCCTGTGACGTGGCGGAGTTCACCTTCCTGATCCACCAGGAGGGCTGAACGATGTTCCGCAACCTCTGGTTCATGGACGCTTGGGCGCAGTGCGAATTGCCGCCAGCGTGTATCCGTGACTGTTCGTCCAGTGGCGCAGTTGATGACGCCGTCGAGTTCTGGGTGCGTCGCCTGGAGTTCGACGGGCCTCCCTGGTTGATGCGCCGCCACCTGCGTGGCTATGGCGCTTGGTCGGCGGCAGATCTCTGCGATCACCAGGCCAACCGCCGCCGCTTGTTGTGGATCTGGGCCTGCAACTGGCGAGAAGGCGATTCCCTCCTGGCTCTGGAGTGACGCTCCGCGTCGTCCCCGCCGCCACGCCCGGCTGAGAGCTGCCCGGCACTTCCTTCTGTATCCACTTATCCGGCCACTGGCCGAATCCCCAATGACTGCCTCCATCACCCTGGTGGGTCGCGCTGCGACCACACCTGCGACTGTGTTCTACGAATCCGGCGCCGTGCGCGTCACCCTCACCATGACGGTCAAGCGCCGCCGTTTTGGCGAGCCCTCCGAGCCGTTTCATCTCGAGCTCTGGGGCAAGCAAGCCCAGCGTGCCTACGACGAGATCAAGCCCGGTGAGCTGATCGGAGTGATCGGCGAGATCCGTATGCAAGACGGCCACCCCTGGGTCCTTGTAGATCGCCTCGAGCTGCTCGGCGGCCCCAGCACCGATGCCGCAGAGGTGGCATGAGCACAACCACCAAGACCAAGACCCGGTCCCATCGCCCAGCCGTCAGCCGTGGAGGGCGCAAGGCTTCTGGCTCTGACCGAGGCCCGTCACCAGAAGAAAAGCTCGTCGCTGATCTCATCGCCTTGATCGAGCAGGGCACCGCGCCTTGGCGCCGTGAATGGCAAGGGCACCAAGGGGGTCACCGCAACCTGCTCACGGACCACGCCTACCGCGGCTCCAACCCCCTTCTGCTTGAGTTCGGCGCACTACTCAAGGGCCACACCCTGCCGCTGTGGCTTGGCGCCGCCCAGGCCAAGGCCCAGGGCTGGGTCCCCCGCAAAGGCAGCAGCGCGGTGCGCATCGTGCGGCCCCAGCTCAACCAACGTGAGCAGGTTGACAGCGATGGTGCACCGCTCCGCTCCGCCGAGGGCGAGACGCTCACCACCAGCTGGGTTTCTTACAAGATCGTGCCTGTGTTTAACGCGGCTGATCTGACCGGCACCTCGCCTGAAGCGCAGCAGGCCCTTGAGGCGGCGATTGCATCAGCCCTGCACCTGGCTGGCCCACCTGCCACGCCTGCTGCTCGACTCGAGCATGCCGAGTCAGTGCTGGAGGCCTGGCCAGTGCCAACTGTGTTTGGTGGGGCTATTGCCTGCTACAGCTCAGCGGCGGATCGCATCGCCATGCCGGCGCCGGATGCCTTCTCAAACCGGGAGGCCTACGGCGCCACCTGGGCTCACGAGCAGATCCACTCCACCGGCCACCCCTCACGGCTGGAGCGACCGCAGAGCGGTGCGATGGGCAGTACGGCCTATGCCCGAGAAGAGCTGGTGGCCGAGCTCGGGGCGGTGATCGTCTGCCAGCGACTCCAAATCGGTTCGGACTTCCAGAACCACGCGGCCTACCTCTCC
>VGQR01000447.1 GCA_016882345.1 Cyanobacteria bacterium K_DeepCast_35m_m2_023 | reverse complement strand
ACAACTTCGGCAACGAAGATCTGCGCTCGGCGGTGCTGCTGACCCTGCGCTGCACCCTGATCGCGGTGCCCGCCAACACGATCTTTGGCCTGGCGGCGGCCACCGCCATTGCCCGCCGCCAGTTTCCGGGCAAGGCGCTGCTGCTCAGTGTGATCGACCTGCCGTTTTCGATCTCGCCGGTGGTGGTGGGCCTGATGCTGGTGCTGCTCTACAGCCCCACCAACGGGGTGTTTGCCGATATGATCAACAGTCTGGGTTGGAAGATCATCTTTTCCTGGCCAGGCATGGCGCTAGCCACGATCATCGTGACCTTCCCGTTCATGGCCCGGGAGGTGATCCCCCTGCTCGAAGAAGAAGGCTGGGAGCAGGAAGAGGCCGCCCGCACCCTGGGGGCCAGCAGCTGGCAGGTGTTCTGGAAGGTGACCCTGCCGTCGGTGCGCTGGGCCGTGCTCTACGGGTTGATTCTGACCACCGCCCGTGCCCTGGGCGAATTCGGGGCCGTGTCGGTGGTCAGCGGCAACATCGCCGGCCAGACCCAGACCCTGCCGCTGTTTGTCGAAGACGCCTACAAGCAGTACGACACCGAGCTGGCCTATGGCGCCGCCCTGGTGCTGGGCGGCGTGGCCCTGGTGTCCCTTTTGCTCAAGCTGCTGGTGGAGCAGATGCTGGGCGGACTCAAGGAGAAGAATCCGATCAACTGAGGGTGGTTGAAGTCCTGACGAATCATCCGGACCCAGTCCATTCATTTCCTACCGGTCAACCGGGGTTTGTTTGGCACAATGGGACGGCCCCGCGTGTCCCCATGGCCTTTAGTGCCAAGACCGAGTACGGACTTGTTGCTCTGATCGAGCTGGCGGCGGCCCATGGTTCTGGGGAACTGCTGCAGACCGGCGAGATCTGCCGTCGCCATGGGATCCCCGAGCGCTACCTCGAGCAGATGCTCACCGCCCTGCGCAAAGGGGGATTTTTATTGAGCATCCGCGGCCCGCGCGGCGGTTTTCAATTGGCGCGCGATCCTGCCACCATCACCGTGGCAGCGATCGAGATCTGCCTGGAGGGGGAAAGCCGTCTTGAGCGCAAAGGCGATCGGGACACGCCCGAGTTCTGCGTTCTGCAGGACCTGGGTCGTCAGGTTGAGCAGGCGCGCATGGCCGTGTTGGAGTCGTTGACCCTGGCCGATCTGGTCGAGCGCTGCGAGCGCCAGCGACTGCCCCAGCCGATGTTTTACATCTGACGCTCGAGCACGCTCGGACAGATCAACAGCATCAGACTGCGGCTTTCGAGCGGTGCGCCGGGCGGTTCCCACAGGGTGGGGGTCTCGGGCAGATCTTCGCCGGGGGGCAGACCGGTGTCGATCAACCGCAACCAGCCCTGGCTGGATCTGGGCAGATCGAAATGGATCGCCCTGCAGTAGGCGTTCATGCCGCACCACAACAACGGCTGGCCGCTGCTGCTGTGCAGGCTCCAGGCCAGGGTGTGGGACCAGGCGGCCCAGTCGGGCTTGTTGAGTTCGACCCCGTGCCAATGGGGACAGGGCTGTTCGGGATTGAGCAGCGGCGCCAGCTGCCGGCGCAGGGCCAGCAGCCGCATCAGGTAGGTGCGCAGGGACAAGTCGCCATCGTCGGGTTGCCAGTGCATCCAACCCAGCGGGTTGTTCTGGCACCAGGTGTTGTTGTTGCCCCCCTGGCTGCGGCGCACCTCGTCGCCCATCAGCAGCATCGGCACCCCGGGTGAGAGCAGCAGGGTGGCCAGCATGTTGCGCAGCTGCCGGTTGCGCAGGGTGCTGACCGCAGGGTCGCTGCTGGGGCCTTCGACGCCGTGATTCCAGCTGTTGTTGTGGTTGTCGCCGTCGCGGTTGTCCTCGCCATTGGCAAGGTTGTGCTTGCGGTTGTAGCTGACCAGATCGGTCAGGGTGAAGCCGTCGTGGGCGGTGAGGAAGGTGATGCAGGTGGTGTTGTGGGAGCCCGAGCGGTTGTGGAACAGATCGGGACTGCCCGACAGCCGCTGCCCGACGGCCCAGCAGCTGCGCTCATCACCCTTCCAGAAGCGGCGCACGTCGTCGCGCCAGCGGCCGTTCCAGGGGGCCACCCGACGGGCCGGAAAGTCGGCCAGTTTGTACAGCCCGCCGCAGTCCCACGGTTCGCTGATCAGCTTGAGGTCGGCCAGATCCGGGTCGGCCTCCATCTCCTCGAACAGGGGTGGGTTGTCGAGGGGGGCCAGCTCTTCGCCACGGCTCAGGGCGATGCCCAGGTCAAAGCGGAAGCCGTCAACACCCAGTTCGACCGCCCAGCAGCGCAGCGATTCGAGGATCAGGCGCCGCACCAGGGGCCGATTCGCGGCGATGGTGTTGCCGCAACCGCTCACATCGAGATAGTCGCCGCGGCTGTTCTGCTGGTAGTAGAGCCGGTCGG
>VGQR01000446.1 GCA_016882345.1 Cyanobacteria bacterium K_DeepCast_35m_m2_023 | reverse complement strand
ACTCTGGGAGGCTTTTGGGCGCAAATGCACCCATTTGCGTACATTTTACCGCCAGAAACTGGTCATATCCATTGCGGCGCAACTGGTCTGACCTTATTCAGGAGGCCCTACGTGATCGCCTCGAATGTGGCCGAAATGACGCCCTTTGTGGCGATGGTGGCCCTCCAGATTCCACCGGCCCTGTCGGTGCTGCAGATTCTGGCGGTCGACCTGGGAACCGACCTGCTGCCAGCCCTGGGGCTGGGGGCCGAGCCACCCGAACCGGGAACCATGCGCCAACCGCCGCGGCCCCGGGGGCAGGCCCTGCTGAGCCGGGCGGTCTTGATCCGGGCCTACCTGGTGCTGGGCCTGGCCGAAGCCGTGGTGGCGATGGCGGGTGACCTGTCGGTGTGGGCGCACCAAGGAATCAGCCTGTCTGCGCTGCGCTCCCTGGCGCCAGCGCTGCAACAGCACACCGCTCCGGTGGCGATCAAGGCGTTGGCAACCCAGGCCTCGACACTGACATTTGTGCTGATCGTGGCGGGCCAGATGGGGGTGCTGTTCGCCTGCCGCAGCAGCGTGCAGCCGTTCTGGCAACGGTTGCAGGTGCCAAATCCGTTGTTCTGGGGTGGATTGATCAGTGAGCCGGTGATGGCCGCTGCCTTGGTGCTGACACCACCGCTGGCTGCGGTGTTCGGTCTGACGCCGCTACCGCTGGATTGGCTGGGCTGGCTCGGTCTGGCACCGCTGGCGGTGCTGTTGGCCGACACGCTGCACAAGCGACGCCTGCCGCTCAGACCGGAGCCTGGCCTTCGGCACCACCCAGCTCGCGTTTGAGCAGGGCAAACAAATAATCAGGATCCCGGTATTGGTTGGGCAGACAGGTGTGCAGGGTCTCGAGCCGCTGCCAGCAGACGGTGCGGCGCACCTTGTTGAGCGATTTCCCCTCGCGAATCAACAGGCGTAGGGCCTTGCAATACAGCGAATAGTTGGCCTCAAGTTCACCAATGGTGAGTGTGGCTGCATCCGGGCTCATCTGATCACACCTGGCGCGTTGAGCGCCGCGAGCGTCCTTGTCGAGATCACTCTCGGCCCAAAGGGCCTCGGTGCGATCCCCCCAAACGGGGACATTTGGCGCCTGGGGCGCCCCTACAACTGAACCATGCCACAGCGCATGCCCTTGAGGACGGCCTGCAGACGGTTGCTCACATCCAACGTCTTGAGCAGACGCTTGGTGTAGGTCTTGGCCGTCTCCTCACTGACCACCAGTTTCTGGGCGATCTCCCGGTCGCTGAGGCCGCTCGCCAGCAGATCGAGCACCTCGTACTCGCGCGGAGTCAGGCGGGGACAGCTGAGGTAGGGCAGGTTGCCGGTGCGCAGCGAAGGGCTGCGGTACGAGTGGTGCCCCATCACAGCGATCACCGCCGCCTGCAGAGGCCTCTGATCACCGATGAAGTCGGCCTCGGCCACCACCGTGTCGAGCCAGGGGGCCTCGTTGTATTCGGCCGGCACCACATCGCCCAGGGCCAACACCACCACCTTCAGGTGGGGCTGGGCTTCGCGCGCCTTACGGGCCAGCTCAAAGCCGCTGCCATCCTCAAGAAAATCGGTGCAGATCAGCAGCTCGTAAGGCTCCTGTCCCAGGTAGTGCAGGCAACTGGGCTCATCGGTGACCGCACAACCGATGCGGCTGCGGTCCTGGAAGCTTTCGCACACGGACCGCAACAAAAAACGGCCCTTCATCGCGATCGCCACCTTGCCTCGAATGGCGACCGACAGCAGCACCTCGTCCAGGGTGGTGCCCTCGAGACTCTCGAGAAACGGGGTGAGGTCCATGGACGCTCCGCTGAACCCCCGGCAGGGCAGACAGCCTGCGGCGGCAATCAAACCTAGTGCGGCAGTGGGACCGAAGCCGAGTCAACAGATCCGCGGAAGCATTTCGCCACTGAACGGCATCAACAGGCGCTCGCTGCCCAGGGCAGTCCGCAGCCGCACCAAGCCGGTGCCGCCACGGGGCGGCCGAACCTCACCCACCAGCCGTGCCCCCACTGGGGACAGCAACGCGACAGCACGATGGGTCTGATCGGCCGGCACCACCGCCACAAAGCGTCCCTCGTTGGCCAGGTGCAGCGGCTCGAGCCCCAACAGGGCACAGCTGGTCTGAACCCCGGGGGCCAAGGGCACCGCCGACTCGTCAATGACCAGATCGCAGTGGCTGGCTTCGGCCAATTTGGCCAGGGCGCTGGCCAGCCCGCCGCGGGTGAGATCGCGCAGGCAATGGGGCTGGATGCCACTGGAGAGCAGCCGCTCGACCGCGGGCTACAACGGGGCGCAGTCGGAGGCTGGTGGCGGCTGCAGCGCCAGACCATGGCGCGCCGCCAAGATCGCCAGGCCATGGCGACCCAGATCACCGCTCAGCAGCAGACCATCGCCGGGGGCGATGGCCG
>VGQR01000445.1 GCA_016882345.1 Cyanobacteria bacterium K_DeepCast_35m_m2_023 | reverse complement strand
CAGGGCTCCGGCTGCGGCCTCAGCGCGGCTGCTCACCGCGTTGGCCAGCTTGACGTCATTGAGCTGCTGGTCGCCCCGCAGGCTGACCAACAGGGGCAGGGGCTTGCCAGTGGCAAAGCGGGCCAATAGCAGCAGCACCTTGACCGTTTGGGTGGAGTCGAAACCGTGGGCGCTGCACAGTTGCTCAATGCTGGTCTGGGCTGGGGTCGCCAGGCTCGTGCAGGCACTGACCTGCAGGGGGACCGCCGCCGGGGCAATCGCCACAGCCCGCTCTTGATTGGCGGCATAGCGGCCGTCGGGGCTGGTGAGAATCAGGTCTTCGCCAGCGTCGGCGGTGACCATGAATTCCTGGCTCGCCGAGCCGCCGATGGCGCCGCTGTCGGCTTCGACGGCCACAGCTTTCAGGCCACAGCGGGCAAAGATGCGCCGGTAAGCCCCGTCCATCTCCTGATAGGTCTGCTTGAGCGAGGCCTCGTCGGCGTGAAACGAATAGGCGTCTTTCATGATGAATTCACGACCACGCATCAGGCCGAAGCGCGGTCGGATCTCATCGCGAAATTTGGTCTGGATCTGATAGAGGTTGACCGGCAACTGCCTGTAGGAGCGCAGCAGATCGCCGGCCAACGCCGTGATCACCTCTTCATGGGTGGGTCCGAGACCCAGTTCACGGCCCTGCCGGTCCTGCAGATGGAACATGATGCCCTCGCCGGCGGTGTAGCCGTCCCAACGGCCGCTGCGTTGCCACAGCTCGGCCGGTTGCAACTGGGGCAGCAGGGTTTCCAGGGCGCCGCTGCGATCCATCTCCTCGCGCACGATGCGGGAGACCTTTTGCAACACCCGCCACATCAGGGGGAGGTAGGCATAGATGCCGCTGCTGACGCGGCGGATGAATCCACCCCGCAACAGCAATTTGTGTGAGGGGATCTCCGCTTCGGCCGGGTCATCCCGCAGCGTCACCAGCATCAGGCGGGAGACGCGCATGGGCTTGATCCAAGAGGGGTAGCCGGAAATTACCAGAGCTGATTGCAGCCAACTCGGGCCAGGGTTCACAGTTGTCTGCGAGCCCAGGAAACCTCTGGTAAGGTCAGCCCGTCCAATCAATCCCAGTCCGATCTCATGCTTGCCCCGTCGATGCACCACGGTGGACTGGGGACCATGGGACACGGCCAGACCACAGACCCGTCAGGCGGTTCCGAGGGGCAGGAGGCTGAGGCCCTGATCGGCATCGATGACGTTCAGAAGGCGCTCAACCGCTCGCGTGCTTCGGTGTACCGCTATACCAACACCGACCCACGCAACCTCAATCCAGCCTTTAATCCGCGCAAGCTCAATCCCGAATATCGCAGCGATCAAAAGGATCCATTGCTGTTTCACCCCAATGAGGTGGCACGCTTTGCCCGCGATGTCCTGCGCATCAAAGAGGTCACCGTCGAGGTGCTCAATTCGCCCTCAACAGCCACGCAGCAGCTGCTGGGCTCGATCCTTGAAGAACTGCGGGCGATCCGCATGCGACTCGACCAGTTCGAGGCGCGTCCCACCGACATCGGCAGCCGCCGTGACACGCACGATCTGGCCCGCCCTGCTGCGTGAGCAAGGGCCCGTTTAGGGAAGCCTCTGCAGCAGAAACCCCTGGACGTTGAGGGCCTGAAACACCGGCGCCGGGTCGCTGAAGCCCGCTGCCTCGACCAGCGCTGCCAGCCGGCTGCTGCCGATGGGGTGCACCCCCTGGGTCAGGCCACTGAGCACCGCCTCGCTGGCCGCATCGCTGCCGGCGATGCCGCTGGCCCGCTGGAAACCCAGCCAGGCCCCATCGATCTGCTGCTGCAGTGGCGAGCGCTCGGGCGCCATCAGGTCCACCAGCACCAACTGGCCACCAGGCCGCAACAACGTCGCCAGTGCGGTCAGGAAGGCCAGTTTGCTGCCGTCGTCGGGCAGCGATTGCAGCACCAGCACCGAGAGGGCCCCATCGAAACGGGTTGGGGTCTGCAGCGCCTCGACGGTGCTCTGCTGCCACTGAATCGCCGCTGCTTCAGGGTCGAGTCCGGCCAGCGCCAGGCGCCGGCGCGCTGCTGCGAGCATGCTCGCCGAGGGGTCGATCGCCAGCAGCTGCCAGTCGGGCCGTTGAGCACGGGCTTCGAGCAGCTCGGCGCCGGTGCCGCAGCCAGCGACCAGCACCTGGGCGGCTTGACGTCCCGCCAAGGGTGAAGCGTCCAGTAGGGCAACACTCAGCCGCGCCAGGCTGGCGTAGCCCGGGACGAGTTGCTGCGCGATCAGGTCATAACCACCCTCGAGGCTGGGGGTGATGGGCTCAACCACGGCGGGATCGGCAGTGGACACTCAAGGTATTCGCCCGGCTGATCACCGCCCGCAGCCTGGGGCGGTTCGCCCCGATTGCAGCCGAAGATTGCGGCATCACAGCCCGGGCTTC
>VGQR01000444.1 GCA_016882345.1 Cyanobacteria bacterium K_DeepCast_35m_m2_023 | reverse complement strand
AGGAGAGCGTGTGAGGAGGAGCCTTGTGTGAGGAAGGTGCCGTCGGCGTAGATGGAGACGTTGTTGGCGTTACCGCCGGAGCCGCCAGCACCGCCCATGGCGAAGGAAGCGGAGAGGTTTCCGCCGGCGGCGGAGCCGGTGTTAACGGAGCCGCCGACACCACCACCACCACCGACGGACTGGAGGAAAACGCCCATGGCGTTATCACCAGCGGTGGCGATGGCGAGATCGGCGATTTGCGAGGAGGAGGCGAGGTTGACGGAGCCAGCGGAGCCACCGGCGCCGCCGACACCGGCGAGAGAGACCTGACCGCCGAGCGAGAAGGAGGAGTTGGAGGAGTTTGTGGTGGCGCTGCCAGTGAGAACGGAGCCGCCTTGACCGCCACCACCACCGATGGATTGGAGAAGGATGGCGTGAGCGCCGGAGCCGGTGTTTGTGGAGGCGTTACCGGTGACGACGGTGAGAGAGCTAGGGACGTCGAAGCTGATGGAGCCCGCGGAGCCGCCGTTACCACCGGAGGCACCCATGGCGAAGGAAGCGGAGGCGGAGATGTTGGCGCCGCCGCCGGAGGCGCCCGTGGTGACGGAGCCGCCGGCACCACCCCCGCCGCCGACGGATTGAGCGAAGAGACCAATGGAACCGGAGCCAGCGGTTTGGATTTGCCCGGCGATGGAGCCGTAGATGGAGCCAGCGGAACCACCGCCGCCGCCGGAGCCGGAGACACCAGCTGAGGCGCCGAAGGAGAAGGAGGAGTTGGCGCTGTCGGCGGAGGATGAGGCGTTAGCGGTGACGGAGCCGCCCTGACCGCCACCACCACCGATGGATTGGAGGAGGAGAGCGTGTGAGGAGGAGCCTTGTGTGAGGAAGGTGCCGTCGGCGTAGATGGAGACGTTGTTGGCGTTACCGCCGGAGCCGCCAGCACCGCCCATGGCGAAGGAAGCGGAGAGGTTTCCGCCGGAGCTGCCACTGGTGGAGCTCGCGCCGATGCCACCGCCGCCACCCACGGATTGCAGCAGCACGGCTGGGGCGTTGGCGCCCTGCGTGGTCACCGTCAGCTGCGCGGTATCGCTGCTGCTCCCCAGCGTCACGCTGCCGCCGCTGCCGCCGCTGCCCCCCTGGCCGCCGATGGCGGCGGAGGCGCCGAAGCTGAATTTGGCGTTGGATTGGGTTGTGCTCGTGGCGCTGACCGCACCACCACGGCCACCACCGCCGCCAATGCTTTGCAGTGTGAGACCCGTGGCTGAGGCCCCAGTGGTGCTGATGCTGATGGGGGCGAGACCCAGCATGCTCACGTTGCCGCCGCTGCCGCCACCGCCGCCAGCACCGCCGAATCCCATGGAGACGGAGCCAGAGACAGAGCTGCCGCCGGATGAGGAAGCATCACTGACGGAGCTGCCGCCGCGACCGCCGCCGCCACCAACGGACTGCACAAACAGGGCATCCGAACCGGTGCCGGTGGTGGTCACCGTGCCGCCGAACAGCACGGAGACTGCGCCCGCATTGCCTCCGCCGCCACCGGCGCCAGAGTTGCTCACACTGGCGCCAAAGGTGTAGGAGGCGTTAGCGGATGAACTGCTACTGCCAGAGGAACGGCTGACGGCGCTGCCACCGCTGCCACCGCCACCACCGATGGATTGCGCCGTGAAGCCATTGGCATTGGCGCCTTGGGTGCTGATCGATCCCAACACCGCCACAGATACGGCATTGGCGTCACCGCCGGCGCCGCCAGTGGCGCCAAAGCTGAGATCTGCACTGAGTGCGCCACCTTTGCTGGAGGTGAGTGAGCTGCCGCCGGCACCACCGCCACCGCCCACGGATTGGGCTAAGAGGCCCTCTGCACCCACGCCGAGGGTGGTGATTGTGACGGAGAGCGGCACGGCTGTGCTGCCCACCTGCACGACGCCACTGTTGCCGCCGGTGCCGCCGCCCCCACCCACGGAGGCGCCGGCTCCGAAGGAATACTTGGATTGGGATTGGCTGACGCTGGCGCTGCTGGAGGATCCACCGGCGCCACCACCGCCGCCCACGCTTTGGGCGAGAAGGCCCTTGGCCAGATCGCCACTGGTGCTGAGGGTGAGGGCATTGCCGGTTTGGTCAGCGATCACGGTGACCGCGCCACTGGATTGGCCGGATCCCCCTTTACCGCCAAGGCCGACATTGACGCTGCCCTGAACGCTGCTGCCGCTTTTGGAGGCGGTGGCGGAGAGCGACTCGGTGGAACCGCCGGCACCGCCGCCGCCACCGATGGATTGCGCCAGCACCGCGGTCGCCGATTGCCCCAAGGTGGTGATGGTGCCGGAGAGAGCCACCTGCACGTTGCCGGCTTGGCCTCCGCCTCCACCGCTGCCGCCAACGGAGGCGCCGAGGGAAATGGGTCCGCCTGAGCTGGACACCGAGGCCGAATAACTGCTGGTGGAGCCGCCATTGCCGCCG
>VGQR01000443.1 GCA_016882345.1 Cyanobacteria bacterium K_DeepCast_35m_m2_023 | reverse complement strand
AGTAACGAACGCAGCGCCGCAGGACATGGCTGAGGTGGCGCGTGCGGCCACCAAAGCGCATGTGGCCCACAACAGCGGCAACAGCGAGTGGTACACGCCGGCTGAGTTGATCACGCTTGCGCGCGAAGTTATGGGCGACATCGACTGCGACCCTGCAACCTCAGCGGTGGCAAATAAAACCGTAAAAGCCAAGACGTACTACACCGCGCAAACCGATGGGCTCACAAAACCATGGCATGGCCGCGTGTGGATGAACCCACCGTATGCGCAGCCGCTAATACGTGACTTTTGCAGTGCAGCAAGCGCAAAGTTTGAGCAAGGCGAGATTTCGCAAGCCATCGTGTTGGTCAACAACGCCACCGAAACCGCGTGGTTTCAACAGTTGCTGACCACCTCAACGGCAGTGTGTTTTCTGCGCGGTCGCGTCAAGTTTGTCGACCCGCAAGGCAACCCAAACGGAGCGCCTTTGCAAGGTCAGGCTTTGGTTTACTTTGGCGATAGCCCCGAAACTTTTGCGCGGGTGTTTGAACACGAGGGTTGCGTGGTCACACGCATTGAAGACATTTGATGCAGCGCAACGTTTTGCGCAATCGTGACTGTGCGCTGCAAGCGCGCGATTTTTCCGGTCTGCAATGGGGCAAGATTACGCCGACTGATATTGATGCGTTTTTAGATTTTGGCGACCGCTTGTATGTTTTTGTGGAGTGCAAATTCAAGGGCGCAAGCGTGCCGTACGGACAGTACCTGGCCTTAACGCGCTTGGCTGACGCTTGCCATTGCCCGCCAAAGCGTGTAAGCGTTGCGCTCATTGTTGATCATGCGCAGGCAGCGCATGAGGATATTGACTACGGGTCATCTTTGGTACGTTCGTATCGACTTAATAATAAATGGCTCTTCCCTCGCGCTCCGACGAGCACCACACTTGCGTGGGCAATTGAAAAACTGCGTCGATATGCTGCAGCCAGGACATATACTAATCCACTACTACGTGAAACTGTAAAGGCACATTTCTGATGCCGTCTATTTGTGAAGTCACGATTATCGGACACCTTGGGCGCGACCCGGAAGTTGCAACAGGCGCCTCTGGCGTCTCGTATGCGACGTTCAGCGTTGCGACATCGGACACGCGTAAAAGCAAAACTGGAGAGCCAGTTAAAAATACGACGTGGTTTCGCGTGGTATGTTTTGGGAGCAGCGCCAAGTACGTGACAGACTACCTTACGAAAGGCTGCCTTGTGTTCGTGAGTGGGCGCCTGCGTTGCGTGACGTTTCTTGGCAAAGACAAAGTTGAGCGGCAGCAGCTTGAGATCACAGCAGGCAGCGTCACTGTTCTAAATGAACGAAAACCAGAGTTTGAACTTCGCAAGGCAAGCGAAGTGCAAATAGCGCCACCGGGAGGACGTGTTATCGGGAGGCTTGACGATTTAGACGATGAAATCCCGTTTTAGAGAGCATTAAATTAACCTTAAGGAGCAAGCATGGTTGATATCGCAGCAGAAATTGAGCGCCTGCACGCGCAAATCCGCGCGCTTGAGCAAGAGCGCTTCGACGCGCACCGCGCAACGCTTGCAAAACGTAACAAGGTCGCAACCGTTTTGCGTACGCTTAAAAAATATGGCCTCGAGATTGCTGATTTGCAGCAAGACCTTGGCGCAGTTGTGGAGTCGCGGTTGGTTCGGCAAAAGGCATTGCCAAAGTATCAAAACCCAGCCGATGCCGCACAAGTCTGGAGCGGCCGAGGCAAGCGGCCTTCATGGGTACGCGCGCACTTGACGCTGGGCGGCACGCTTGAGCAACTCAAAATCGCAGCGTAGCCGTCGGCGAAGTGGCGTGCAGCGACCGACCGATAAAGAATGCACGAACGGACTAAACAGGTGCTGTTATGACTGACAAAGAATTGATGCGGCAGTCGCTCGAATAGGAAAACCGAAATTAGCATTAAAGCGCGGGTTTACGGTGGCGTTGAGATCGTCGGCATTACCCCGCCTGACTGCCACAGCCAATTCGACGGGGTGTTTGTGCAAATGATAGGTACAACCTTCAGGGACGGCAAATGGCAGCGTGCTGGCATGGAAATCGACATGAGTCAGAACGACGCATTGGATTTGGCTTTGGCCTTGTTCATTGCATCCGCTAAGCACGCTGATGAGACCGAAAGCGCATTGAAGAAGTTTGCCAAGATGATCCAGCGCCGTGTGGACAAAAGAGGGAACAAGTGACCGACCTTGAGCTGATGCAGCAAGCGCTGGAGGCGCTGGAATCAGACAGTCCAGACGTACAGCTACGGGCAGCAATTGCCTTGCGCGCAGCACTGAACCGGGAGCGAAATCAAACGTGGAGTCAATCTCACTGGACAGATTATGAGCACGGGATTGTTGCTGCCGAGCGCGAGGCCTGCGCTCAGATTGCACAAGATTGGGACGCATATTACCCTGAA
>VGQR01000442.1 GCA_016882345.1 Cyanobacteria bacterium K_DeepCast_35m_m2_023 | reverse complement strand
CTGACGGTCGAAATCGCTGACACAGTCAAAGCTGAAGGTGTCGGCCATGGAAGTCTGTGATCGCTGTTGCTGAGGCCCACCTTATGCGGCGCCTCCGCGGGCGAGCATGGCGATAGCGTCCGGCTGCGATGGTTGCTCCCCTGCTGGCCCTGACCCTGCTGGCCTCCACCTGGCCAGCTGACCTGCAACCCCTGGTGAATGAGCTGCGCGACCGAGGGTTTCGGCTGCGTCTCGAAGCCCCCCCGGTGCCCCGCACCTATGGCCTCTACGACCCCCGCACCCGCACGCTGTGGGTCTCCCCGCTGAGCGTTGAACTGGGTATCGGCCGTCAGACCCTGCTGCATGAGGCGGTCCACGCCGCCCAGAGCTGCCCGCGGGGGATGCTGACCCCGATCGGTTGGCGATTCCAACTGTCCCCCGTGGTGGAGCGGGAGATCAGCCACCTGCTGATCAATGGCTATCAACACCACCGCAATCGGGTGCTCGAGCGGGAAGCCTTTGGCCTGCAGGGGCAGCCGACGGCCCTGGCGCTGCTGCTGTCAGCCCTGCGACAACGCTGCCCGTTGCGACCGGCTTCCTAACCTCGCGGCAGTTGCTGCGCGCGCTCCATGTCCCATCCTCTCGCCTGGGCCCTGCTGTTGGGGGCTGGTGTCGTGGTTGCCAGCATCGTGCCCCTGGGCGCTGCCCGCTCCCAGGCCGACTTCACCATCGCCGATCTGGCGGCGCCCCGCGCCATGTTCGAACGGCTGCCGGCCTGGGGGCAACGGGCCAACTGGGCCCATCAGAACAGCTTTGAGGCCTTCATCCTGTTTGCCCCTGCCTGCCTGCTGGGCCTCTACGGCGGTGCAGGCGGCACTGTGATCACCATCTGCGCTCTGGCGTGGCCTGCCCTGCGCCTCGCCTACATCAGCGCCTATGTGGCCAATCTGCCGCTGCCGCGCAGCCTCTGTTGGGCCGGGGCCATGGTCTGCACCGGCATTCTTTACATCGAGGGATTGAAGGCCACCATCGGGTCTGCCTGAGACCCATCGACAGCGTGTTCAGTCGAAAAACATCAGGCTGACCACTTTGCCCATGTCCTCGGCGATGCGGCAGCTGGATAGCAGCGTTTCACTGTCATGGAAGGCATAGCAGATCAGCTGATCGCAGCGGCTGATGATGTCCTGGTTGCACAGGCTGCTGGCCATGGGCAAGGGCAGCTCGTCATGCTCAGGCTTCTCGACCAGGTGGAGCACCCTCTCCAGCTGGTCACGGGATTCGCTGGGCTGACGGTCCAGGCTCTGGGGCAGCAGCACGGTCAAGCGGGCTGGATCGACCTCGAGCACACTGCGAATCACCGCCGCGTTGACACCCTGGGCTCCTGAGGTCACCAGGTTGTGACCCTCCTGGGCCAGGGAGCGGGCCACCAGTTCAACCAGGTGAATCGAGACCACCGGCACATGGCGACTCCCCAAGATCGCGATGCGCCGTTTGCCCCGGTCCTGGAGCATGGCCAATTCCTGGGCCAGGGTGTCAATCCGGACCAGTGCCGGGAGATCGAGGGACCGGGCCACCACACCTGCGCAACCTGCCCTTGGAAGCTAGCAGCGGTTCTAGGCAGGCCGAGCTCAGGCCGCCAACTTGAGGCGAGCGAACAGGCGCGTGAAGTCACAATGCTCCTGCACCAGACGGATGGCATAGGTGGCTTTCACCTCTTCGTGGAGCCGCACATGGCCAAAGGCCCGCTCAATCACTTCCACCGTGGTCAGCGTGTCGTGCTCCACCTTGAGCAAGGGCACTTCGAGCTCCTCGGCGCGATTGATCAGCTGCGGCAGCGGTTCACCCACTCCGGTGAGGATCAGGCACTGGGTCGAGGCCTCGAGCGCGGCCAACTGAATGTCGGTGCGATCAGCGCCGGTGACAACGGCCATGTTGCGGCGCTGACGGAAAAACTCCATCGCTGCATTGACGTTCATGGCCCCGATCGACAGGGTCTCGACCAGCAGATCGAGGCGGTCGTGGCAGCAGAGCACCCGCGCCTCGAGCCGGCCGACCAGCTCGTCGACGGTGACGCTGCGCAACAGGGGACTGCGGGGCAGAACCCCAAAGACAGAAATGCCCAGGCGCTCGAGCGCCGGCACGATCTCGGCCCGGATCGCGCCGACGCCATCGGGGGGCACAGCATTGAGCACCACCCCGGCCAACAGCTCACCAAGCTGGGTGCGGGCCGCAAGCAAAGGCTCGATGCTGCGGGCATCGCTCCAGGCATGCACCAGCACCACCGGCGCGCCCAGGGAGCGGGCCAGCTGCGGCAGGCTGAGGCCATACAGGCTGCCTTCGCTGAGGTCGCCGGCACCTTCGAGCAAGACCAGCGACTGCTGATCCAGGGCCTGGAGCTGTTGGCGCAAACGGGTGAGCACGTCCTCGCTGACAGCGGCGAGTTGCCCCTGCAGCAACAGTTCG
>VGQR01000441.1 GCA_016882345.1 Cyanobacteria bacterium K_DeepCast_35m_m2_023 | reverse complement strand
CAGGGCGGCCGACGCCCAGCTTGAAGACGAACTGGTCGACGCCCTGGGTCACATCCTGGCGGATCCGTCGCTGTCGCAGGCCAGCCGGGCCACGCTGCTGAGCCTGCCGGGGTTGGCCGAACTCGAGGACGCCGCCCTCGATGCCGGCCAAGCCCCCGATCCACCGGCGTTGTTTGCGGCGGTGATGGCGCTGCAACGCCATTTCGGCACGGCCCTGCGCGAGCCGCTGCTGCGGCTGCTCGACGAGTGCCGCGACCAGTGGCCCCTGGCCTGGCCCCAGGGCCAGGGCGACCGCCAACTGGGCGGCCTGGTTTGGCGCTGGGGCATCGCCGCCGGCCTCGAGTCGCTGATGGACGAGGCCCTGCAAGCGGTCCGAGGCACCTCGATGACGTTGGCCCGTTATGGCCTGGCGGCCCTGCAGAACCACGACCGGCCGCAGCGCCAGGCCGCCAGTGCGGCCTTTT
Source organism: Cyanobacteria bacterium K_DeepCast_35m_m2_023 (assembly GCA_016882345.1). Next base: position 1,985 of record VGQR01000441.1, on the reverse strand, counting down.
ATGAGCGCTGGCAGCACAAACCGGTGATCCTCGACAGCTGGTTTGCGCTCGAGGCGTCAGCCCCCTTTGGCGATGGGCTGGCCCGGGTGAGCGATCTGCTGGAGCATCCCCGTTACGACCCCAACGCCCCCAATTCGGTGCGGGCGGTGTTGGGCGGGCTGGCCGGCAACGCGCCGGTGTTCCACGCCGCCGATGGCAGCGGCTACCGCTTCATGGCACAGCAGATCGCCGCCCTCGACCAGCGCAACCCGATCACCGCCTCACGGCTGGCCAAGGTGCTGAGCCGCTGGCGCAGCTATGGGCCCGAGCGGTCTGCAGCCATGCGCGGCGCCCTGGAGCAGCTGGCCGCCGCCGAACTGTCGACCAACACCCGCGAGGTGGTGCAGCAAAGCCTGGGCTGAGCAGCTCTGCTCAGCGATGCAACTGAGCAAACGCCCCCTGGCGGGCCGCTCCACCCTCGGGGCCAGCATGCTGGCCCCACAGGCCTTCCCAATAGAAATAAATGACGCCATAGCCGCGCTCGAAGCTGAGTCGCACCTTCTGCTCGAGCACGTCCATGGTGGGGGTGCGACCGCCAAAGCCGGCCAAAATGCCGATCTCGACCGGCATGCCCCAGCCTTTGGCCTTGAGCAGGGCGGGCTGGTTCAGGTCCTTGGCGAAACCTGCCAAGGAGTAGGCGTAGTTCTGCACCACCAGGTCGTCGATCAATTGGCCCAGGGCCCAGAGCTCCCAGTCCTGCAGCCAGAGGTTGTAGGCCGAACGGAATGGGCCCGGCGACAGGCTGATCACCGTGGGCGGCGGCAGGGCCCGGCGCAACTCGCGCAGCAGGCTGGTGACCTGCTGGCGGCGCCAGCGCATCCAGGCCCGGTCGGTGAAATCGTCGGGTGGTTCGCGGCCCGTGTCGTTGCGATACAGCTCGCGGGTGAAGGCGTCATAGCCGAACTGCACCGGCCAGGCAAAGTGATCATCGAGCTGGATGCCATCGAGACCGCAGCGGCGCACGATCTCGCTGACCAGCCCGATGAACCGCTGCCTCACGCCCGGATGGGCCGGGTTGAGCCAGGCCATCGGCTTGCCATGCAGCTCCATGGTGGTGCTGCCGTCGCGCCGGGCCAGCACCCACTCGGGATGGCGCTGCACCACCTGGGCATCGGCGGGCTCCATCAGGCCGTACTCAAACCAGGGAATCACCTGCATGCCGCGGCGGTGGGCGGCCTCGGCAAAGCGGCAGATCGGATCGAGGTTTGGATTGGCCTGAGCCAATGCAGGCTCCATTGGCGCATGGCTGGAGCGATGGAACGTGGTCCCGCGACTCCAGACATTGGGATAGAGGGTGTTGAAGCCGGCGGCCTCGAGCTCGGCCACGGCCCGCTCAATGCGGGCAGCGTCGTAATACAGGGGGCTGGGGCTGTTGGTCAGCCACACGCCCACCAGGCGCAGCGGCGGCGGTGGTGGTGGCAGGGGCGCCATGGTGGCCTGGGGCCGGGCCCAGCTCAGGCCGATCGGGTTGAGCAGACCGGCAGCCAAGGCGAGCCGAATCAACAAACGACGGCGTCTCACCGCTCAGCGAAACATCGAGCTGACCGAGCTTTCGTCATGAATGCGCCAAATCGCTTCGCCCAGCATGTTGGCGACCGACAGCACCTGCAGCTGCGGAAAGCGCCGCTCGTCGCTGAGGGGAATGCTGTTGGTCACCACCACTTCTTCAAACAGGCCGGGGGCCGACAGGCGCTCGATCGCCGGGGGCGAAAACACCGCATGGGTGGCGCAGGCCAGGACCCGTTTGGCACCGCGCTCGCGCAGCAGCCGCGCTCCAGCGCAGATCGTGCCGCCGGTGTCGATCATGTCGTCGATCAGCACGGCGGTTTTGCCGGCCACATCACCGATCACGGTGAGGCTTTCGGCGACGTTGTGGCCGCTGCGGCGCTTGTCGATGATCGCCAACGGCGCGTCGTTCATCTGCTTGGCGAAGCCGCGGGCGCGGG
>VGQR01000440.1 GCA_016882345.1 Cyanobacteria bacterium K_DeepCast_35m_m2_023 | reverse complement strand
CCGCCTGCCCTGGTTGCTGGATGAGCGGCGGCGGCGCATGGCCGATAGCCCGTTTGCCTTCTTTCGTGGGGCGGCGGCGGTGATGGCGGCCGATCTGGCGGCCACGCCTCATTCGGGTCAGATCGTGCAGCTCTGCGGCGATGCCCACCTGCTCAATTTCGGCTTTTACGGCTCGCCCGAGCGCAACCTGCTGTTTGACATCAACGATTTCGACGAGACCCACCCCGGGCCGTTTGAATGGGACCTGCAGCGCCTGGCCGCCAGCCTGGTGCTGGCCGCCCGCAGCCTGGGCTTAGCCCAGAAGCAGCAGCTCAAGGCCGTGCGCCAGGCCGTGCGCGCCTACCGCAAGGCGATCAGCGGTTTTGCTGCGATGGACGTCATTCCCATGTGGGTGTGGCGCCCTGACCTGCCTCGGCTGATCGCCGACAACCCCAGCCGCTGCCTGCGCCATCACCTCAACGACGTGGTGGCCCGCGCCCTGAAGCGCAACAGCCGCCAGGCCGCCGGCAAGCTCTGCGAGAGCGATGGGGCGGGAGGGCTGCGCATCCGCCATGACCCGCCGCTGGTGTGGCGATTTGCCGAGCTGGACGAGCAGTGGCATGGGGGTGTGCCCCTGCAGGAGTGGATTGATTTCGTTCAGGGGGGTTACCACTCCACCATCCGGCAGGAGATGCGCCATCTGCTGTCCCAGTTCGACCTTGTCGACACTGCGATCAAGGCGGTGGGGGTGGGTTCGGTGGGCACCCGCTGCGCCATCGGACTGTTTGTGGGCCGCCAGAGCGGTGAGCTGTTGCTGCAACAAAGCAAACAGGCCGAAGCCTCGGTGTTGGCTCCCTACCTGCCCAATCCCGATGGTCCTGAGCATCAGGGCGAGCGGGTGGTGCAGGGCCAGCGGCTGATGCAGACCGCCAGCGACCCCTTTCTGGGCTGGACCACCAACCTCGATGGCCAGCATTTTTACCGGCGGCACTTCCGCGACTGGAAGGGGGCGGTCGACGTCAGCTGTCTGGATGCCGAAGCCCTGGGCGAATACGGCAAGCTCTGCGCCAGGACCCTGGCCAAGGCCCACGCCCGCAGCGGCGATCGCCTGGCCCTGGCCGCCCATCTGGAGGGCGACACCGGCTTGGTGGACACGCTGCAGGAGCAGGCCCTGCGCCATGCCGATCTGGCCGAGCACGACCATCGGCTGCTGGTGGGGGCCGCGGCAGCCGTCATGCAATGAGCCCCTGGGTCACACGGGGTTGATCCCTGAGGGCGATGCCGCTCACCGTGAGGCCAAGCCGCCAGCAGTTGCACAATCAGCGGCTCAAGGCACGCCGCACGGAGCGGCGTTGATGCGGCGAATCCTGGTCGATTCGGGCACTCTGCTCAGCTCTTACCAACAGCAGGACCCCCTGCACCAGGACGTGGTGTCCTGTTTTGATGCCACGGCGACCCAGCTGATCACCTCGCCGGTCTGCATCGTCGAAGTGCTCTGGCTACTGGGTGACCCAGGCGACGCGCGCGTGCTCGCGGCCCAGAACCATCTGTTGGCTGCGGTCAGCCGCGGCGGCATTTCGGTGATTGATCTGGTCCCTGAGGACGACGGCCGCATTGCCGAGCTCAACGGCCGCTACGCCGACCTGCCCGCTGACGTCGCCGAAATCCTGACGCTCGATAGCGACTTTGATGTCGACCGACGCTTCCGGCGCGAACCGTTCTGCCGGGTGCCATGCCGAGCAGGTCGAAATTGTTGATGACCGCTGGGCTGATGCTGGTGCCGTTTGGTGAAGTGCGGGTGGAGGAGTTTCCCAAGCCGATGGGCATCAGCCATCACCGCTGAAACCAATCTGCGCTGCTGCAACGATCCGTCGACGCGCAGGCCTCCTGCAGCTTGGGTTTTGTTGAGAAGCGGCAGGACAAGGTCGTGGATCATGCCGATCTGGCTAAGTTCGAACCATCAAGGGGTTCAGATGGTGTCGTACCGGATCCGGCTGCTGGAAACAGACGAAGGTTGGTCGGTCAGCTGCCTCGATCTGCCTGGTTGCCACTCCCAAGGCAGCACACGCGATGAAGCTCTCGAGAACATCCGCGAAGCCATTCACTTGTGGCTTGAGGTGGAAGCGGAGGAGGCCGGAGTTAAGCAGGTCGAGACACTGGAGCTTGCGATCTGAATGCCCCGTTTGCCTGGGATCAGTCAGAAGGAAGCGGTTCGTGTCTTCCTCAAGTTGGGTTATCGCCTTGTTCGTGAGTCAGGTCACCTGATTTTGAGCAATGGTGAGCGTCGATTGGTGATTCCCAGGCATGACCCCATCAACGCGATCACGATGGGGGCCATTGCCAAAGATGCAGGGTTGACTCCTCAGCAATTCCGCAACCTTCTCTGACTGCTGTTGCCGGCAGTCCGTTCCGACCTGCCGGCCGGTTGTGTCCAGCGGGAGGGAGTCGATGAAAGGATTGCCTGGCGGCGC
>VGQR01000439.1 GCA_016882345.1 Cyanobacteria bacterium K_DeepCast_35m_m2_023 | reverse complement strand
AACAGCGCGAATTCCTCAGGGGCCTCGGGCGGCAAGCTCAAGCGCGGAAACAGGGTCAGGGCTGCACCACGAGCGGCCCACCAGTATTCCGGCATGCCATCGACGAGGACTCCGTCGAAATCGAAAACAAGACGAGGATTGGTGTTCAAAACTGGGCCGCTAGGATTCGAACCTAGGAATGGCGGGACCAAAACCCGCTGCCTTACCGCTTGGCGACGGCCCAATGAGCGCTCGGCCTCGCCGGCGCTTTGCTAGTTACCCACAACGCCCTGGCCTTCGTCAACAGCTCACCGCAACCTGGCTGCAGCGCTGCAGCCAGGGGTCCACCAGATCCTGGGCTGCGGCCAGGGCCTCAGGCCAGAGATCGGCGCAGTCAAGCAAGCGGGTCCCCCGCTGCTGAGCGGCCAACAGCCACGGCTGAAGTCGGTGGCGCGCTTCACCGCCGAAGGCCACACCAGCCGCTGCAGTAGTCAGACCTGCAGCCTCGAGCTCGACCAGCGTGTGGGCGTTGGTGCCGCCAGCGAGTTGCAGCGGCCCCGGCGGCGCCAAGGGTCGCAACTGCTGAAGCAGGCGCACGGCACAGCGCGCCGTGACGGCACCAAGGTCACCGCTCATCGGCCGACCATCCAGTTGCCAAAGAGGCCGGAAGCGAGCATGGCGCAGCAGGGAAAAGCGCTGCCACAGCTCGGCCGCCAGGGTGATCGCCGCATCACCACCGGCAGACATGCTGACGGCGACGCGTTGCAAGGGCATGCCACCGGCCTGGAGTTGAGAAAGCCGCTGGGCAAAGGCCTCGAGACGACCAAACTGGCAGTGGAGCTCCACCGCATCGGGCTGGAGCTCGGCCAATAATGCCGGGACGGCCGCCGCGGGCAACACCTGATGCCGCTCTTCGATCAAACCGAGGGGACAGGCAGGCAGGCAACGTCCACAGCCATAACAACGGTCAGCCAACACGCCAGCCTGACCCGTTTGCGCCAGGCCAATGGCCAGGGCGGGGCAGACCCGCTCGCAGGGCCGACGGCACTCGGGCGGACAGCGATCAGGGTCAAACCAGGCCTTGCGGAAATGGGGATCTGGGCCATCGCTCAGGCTCAGCATCAGCCAGGGAACGGTGGCACCGTGTTCCTGCGCCCAAGCGATCCCACGGCGCACGGCGGCCACAACAGCCGCATCAGCGGCTGCATCAATGCAGTGAACGCCGGCCAAGGCATACAAGCCAGCCAGATCCTCCACCGCGGCGAGATCCTGGTTGCTGGCACCACAAATCAACTTGATCCAACCGCCGAGGCGCAGGGCTTGCTCAGGAGCGAGTCGGGTTGCAGAGACGGAATTCAGGCGGTCAACAGCTGCTCGAGAGGCTGCCAGCGCAGAGCGCGTGCTCCCCCCATCTCGACGACGAGCTTGAAACGGGGCTCACGTCGCGTCAAGCCGATCAAAGCGCTGAGCTCGGCTTGGGAGAGAACCTGTCCCTCAAGCATCCAGACAAGAATCGGAGCCTTTCCCTCGAGGAGGGACCCGAGCTGGGGCATGACGCGCTGAACCTCTCCAACCGCAGCGCCCCGGCCGACGCTCTGGTGGCCCAGATGGGGCGGGCGCACTCCATGAAGCTCAAACAGATAGGCCTCGGGGTCACCCAACCCCCTGGCCGAAGTGATCTGAGCCTGATAACCCACTGCGCGCATGCGCCGCAACAAGCGAGTCTCGGCACCGCCTTCGAGGGGAGCGAACACAGCCAAGGCACCGGCACGCTCGAGGTCCTGCTTGAAACCGCGACCAGAAAGCAACAGGGGCATTGCCGGCAAACACTCTGCTGAAGCTCAGTCTGGCAGCTCATGACCACGATTCGGCCAGGGGAGCAAGGCGGAGGCGGCCGTGGGATGTCGTGTGGTCCATCAGGTATGGTGGCTGGATGTGTTGTGAAATCTGTGCCCGTCCGCTAGCCGGGCCTCCAGATCACGACACACGGTCACCTGTGGAGGTGATCGTCCACGGCCAGCGCGGAAGTTGCACCTTCGGGAGCAACGTCCATTCCGCCGAGATACTGCTTGAACGCACACCGACCAGCGAACCTCGGTTCACCGGCTCGGGTCCATTTCCAGCAAGTCTCAGCCGCGCTGATCAGGTTCGTCCTGGTCGGTCTTGCTAGCTCCTCTGGACAACGCTCCGCCGGCTACACGTTTTCGTTTAGTTCATCGGTGCGGGCCCAAGGCCTGCAAGACCTGCCATCACACCTGCTTCGGCACCATCGGCTGTCCCCAAGACAACCGAGTGTCCAGCTGGCGTTGTTCCCCCTCCCATGTCTATCGGCATTCTCGGGAAGAAACTGGGCATGTCCCAGTTCTTCGATGAAGAGGGCAGATCCATTCCGGTCACGTTGATCGAGGCTGGTCCCTGCCGCATCACGCAACTCAAAACCACCGGCACTGACGGCTACAACGCTGTTCAGATCG
>VGQR01000438.1 GCA_016882345.1 Cyanobacteria bacterium K_DeepCast_35m_m2_023 | reverse complement strand
AACGTTCCGGCTCAACGGAGTTCGGATCAAAGCCTCGCGCCAGCAGTGACTGCACGCGTCTTACGTCGTCGATGCGCACTGCCTCGAACCATTCGCGGTATGAATCCGGCTTGGGTTTAAGTAGCCACTCAAATACGGAATTTGCATCGGCCAGAACAATCGCTGCGAGCAATTGACGTCGGCCGGGATTCTGCAGCGACTCCGTCATGTTTAATGAATCTGAAATAGTGTACGAAAGTTATTGGTGGTGGCAGCCGCAAGCGTGGCGAGCGGTACGCCTTTCAAGTCAGCCAGGTACTCGGCAACATGACGCACAAAGCCCGGCTCATTGGTCTTGCCGCGCATCGGCACTGGGGCCAAATAAGGTGAGTCGGTTTCTATCAGTATCCGCTCGAGCGGTACCGCGCGCGCGACTTCTTGCAGTGCTTTGGCATTCTTGAAGGTAACGATGCCGGAAAAAGAGATATAAAAGCCCATCGCAATCGCCGCTTCAGCAACTTGCAAGGTCTCAGTAAAACAATGCATCACACCACCCATGCCACCGGACGCAGTATCCGCGCCTTCCTCTTGCATGATGCGCAGCGTGTCATCTGACGCTGAACGGGTATGAATGATGAGCGGTTTTTTGGCAGCTCGAGAGGCCCGCAAATGCACACGGAAGCGCTCACGCTGCCACGCCAGATCACCATTCAAACGGTAGTAGTCGAGGCCAGTCTCGCCGATGGCCACAATACGTGGGTGCGCGGCGAGCTCGACCAGCTGATCGATGGTGGGCTCCTCGGTGTCTTCGTAATCCGGGTGTACACCGACCGACGCATATAAGTTCGCGTGAGTTTCGGCCAGTGCCAACACCTTGGGAAATTCCGGCAGCGTGACTGACACACACAATGCTTGGCTGACTTGATTGTCCTGCATCTTTTGCAAGACCTCGGGCAAGCGATCTACCAGTTCCGGAAAATCAAGATGGCAATGAGAATCAATGAACATGAACAGCGCGTCTCTGAAAAACGCGCCATTGTAGTTCAGATCGTATGGGTCGGACGCGATGCGCCCAGTGCCGTGCCCAGCAGTTGTTCAATTCTGCGTTTGACGCGCACACCGCTCTCATCCTCAGGAAACTTTACGCCGATACCCGCGGTATGCGCCGAGCCTGCGGGTGTGATCCAAGCCACCCTTCCCGCCACCGGATAGCGGGTTTCATCTTGCATCAGCGTCAGCAGCAGAAACACCTCGTCGCCTAACTGACATGGCCTGGTACTAGGTACAAAAATACCGCCACGTTGCAAGAGCGGCATATAAGCGGCGTACAAGCCGGCTCTATCTTTAATCGTCAGCGACATCACCGAGGGGCTGGACCATTGCAACGCTTGCTCACTACCCGGCTCTGTCATGCTGCATTCCTTATCTGAATAAACCTGTGTATTCGAGCAGCATCTGCTCGATGAATAAACGCGCGGAGAGCGGATGGTCAGATACCGAGCGCCGCCTGGCAGCATCACGCACTGCTTGCTGCAACCGCACGGCATTTACACGCTCAGCGAGTTGAGTCAGTGCCTGTTGCTGATGCGGGAAGTAGCGTACCTGAGCACCCAGCTTTAGTGACAGTAAATCATGCAACCAGCGTTGCTGCCACGCGACCAGTTCGGATAAAGACGCTTTTTGCAGGCGCTCTGCAATCAGCACCGGGTTGAGGGATTCAGGTTTTGCGAGTTGATTCAGCCAATCGTCTTTCTCGGGCATCGCAGCGCCCTGCGCTGCAGCCAGTGCCAGCAAGGGCGCACCACCGTATTCTGCCAACCAGCGCTCAGCTTGCGTCACGTCTTGCGACGCCAGCCAGGCCGCGGCGGTGTCCGCATCAGGCGGTGACAGTGCAAAGCGCTGGCAGCGCGACAAAATCGTCGGCAACAACCGGTCGATACGGTGCGTCATCAGCAGAAACAAGGTATTCGGCGGTGGCTCTTCGAGCGTTTTGAGCAAGGTGTTGGCCGCCGTGGTGTTGAGTGCCTCGGCGGGGTACAACAGCACCACGCGCAAACCGGCGCGATGGGTCGAGACATTCATGAAGGTCGCCAGCGCCCTCACCTGCTCGGTGCGTATTTCTTTCGAAGGAGTTTTGCTGGCTTTCTTGCCGGTGCTTTCTTCTTGCTCTGCGCCGTCGTCAATCTCTTCGGTTTCCAGCGCATCAGGTCGCACCCGACGGTAGTCGGGATGTCCGTATTGCGCAAACCAGCCGCAGGAGTCGCAGCCACCACAGGCATGGCCATCAAGGCTGATATTTTCACAGAGCAGCGAGGCCGCCAAATGCTCGGCCAGCGCCAGCTTGCCGATGCCGGCTTCACCATGAAACAGAATCGCATGCGGCAATCGCTCGCGCATTTGCTGCAGGCGCACCCAGTCACGCTGCTGCCAAGGATAAATGGTGGTGCTCATGAGTCGGTCTTGGCTTGGTGATCGCTTTG
>VGQR01000437.1 GCA_016882345.1 Cyanobacteria bacterium K_DeepCast_35m_m2_023 | reverse complement strand
CCAGGCCGCCTCAGCAGCAGCGCCGCGCTCGATCGCTTGGCGCCACTGGTCATACGACTCCTGGGGAACTTCGAATTCGCCGTACTCCCAACCCAAGTTCTTGCGGGTGAGGGCGGCTTCATCAGCGCCCAGGGCAGCACCGTGCACACCGGCGGTGTTGGCTTTGTTGGGGGAGCCGTAACCGATGGTGGTGGTCACCTTGATCATCGAGGGACGATCGGTGACGCTCTTCGCTTCCTCAATGGCGCGGGCGATACCGGCCAGGTCGGTGTTGCCGTCCGCTACGTGAATGGTGTGCCAGCCGTAGGCCTCGTAGCGCTTCAGCACATCTTCGGTGAAGGAAACGTTGGTGTTTCCGTCGATGGTGATGTGGTTGTCGTCGTAGAGGGCGATCAGCTTGCCCAAGCCCAGGTGGCCGGCCAGTGAGGCGGCTTCACCGCTCACGCCTTCCTGGTGGCAGCCGTCGCCCATGATCACGTAGGTGGCGTGATCAACGAGCTTGCAATCGGGCTTGTTGAATTTGGCCGCCAGATGGGCTTCGGCCATAGCCAGACCCACAGCGTTGGCGATGCCCTGACCCAGAGGGCCGGTGGTCACTTCCACACCGGCGGTTTCGAAGGTCTCGGGGTGACCAGGCGTCTTGGAACCCCACTGACGGAACTGCTTGATGTCCTCGATGGTCACCGAGTCGTAGCCGGCGAGGTGCAGCAGCGCGTAGAGCAGCATGCAGCCGTGGCCAGCCGACAGCACGAAGCGGTCGCGGTTGAACCACTTCGGGTTCTTGGGGTTGTGCTTGAGGAACTTGTCCCACAGCGTGTAGGCCATGGGCGCGCAACCCATCGGCAGACCCGGGTGGCCCGAGTTGCTCTTGTTGATCGCGTCGACCGCCAAGAAGCGGATGCTGTTGACGCAGAGGGTGTCGACGGAGGCGGGCGCGGCGACCATGGGATTACGGGTAGGGAAGAAGTGTGAGGAGCGGATTAACCGCGGTCAGCTGTGAAAAATCAGCTCATCCGGCGGAACGCCAGGCAGACGTTGTGGCCGCCGAATCCGAAGGAGTTGGACAGCACCACATCCAGTTTGTGTTCCCGGGCTTGGTTGGGAACGACATCCAGATCACAGGCAGGATCCGGATTTTGGTAGTTGATCGTAGGTGGAACCATGTTGTGGCCTATCGCCAGAACAGCCGCCACGGCTTCAATGCCACCGCTGCCACCCAGCAGGTGACCGGTCATCGATTTGGTGGAACTCACCGGGATCTGCAGCGCTCGCTCCCCGAGGGAGGCCTTGATGGCCGAGGTTTCGTTGAGATCGTTGGCCGGGGTGCTGGTGCCGTGGGCATTCACGTAATCCACCGCACCCGGCTCGAGCCGTGCATCGCGCAGCGCCAGGCGCATCGCTTCAGCGCCGCCCACGCCACCGGGAGACGGTGAGGTGATGTGGTGGGCGTCGCAGGTCATGCCGTAACCCACGATCTCCGCCAGGATCTCGGCGCCGCGGGCCTGAGCATGGTCGAGGCTTTCGAGCACTAGCACACCAGCGCCTTCCCCGATCACGAAGCCATCGCGCTCCGCATCAAAGGGGCGGCTGGCTGTGGCGGGGTCGTCGTTGCGGAACGACAGGGCCTTGGCGCTGGCGAACCCGGCCACCCCTAGGGGGGTGATGGCTGATTCGGCGCCGCCGCACACCATCGCGTCGGCGTGGCCGAGCTGAATCAGACGGAACGCATCACCGATGGCATTGGAGCCGGCGGCGCAGGCCGTGGCCACGGCTGTGCTGGGGCCCTTGGCGCCGATCGCGATCGCCGTCAGGCCAGTGGCCATGTTCGGGATCATCATCGGCACGGTGAAGGGGCTCACCCGCGATGGACCCTTGTCGGCCAGCACATGGGCCTGGGTTTCCATCATCAACAGACCGCCAACACCGGAGCCGATGGCGGTGCCCACGCGGTGGGCATTGCTGGCATCAATGGTAAGGCCGGCGTGGGCCACGGCCTGTTTGGCCGACACCACGCCGAATTGACAGAACCGGTCCCAGCGCTTGGCCTCTTTGGGCTCGATGTAGGCGGAGGGATTGAACTCCTTCACCTCAGCGGCAAAGCGGCAGGCATGAGCGGAGGCGTCGAACAGGGTGATGCCTGCCACCCCGTTACGACCCGTACTCAGGCCTTCCCAGTAGGAAGCAACATCGTTGCCGATCGGTGTGACCGCGCCGAGACCGGTGACGACGACGCGGCGGAGACCCTCCACCATCAGTTCCTCAGGCCTGCTTGTCCTGGATGTACTTGACGGCGTCGCCCACGGTGGCGATGCCCTCAGCGGCTTCGTCGGGGATCTCGATATCGAAGGCTTCTTCCAGCGCCATCACCAGCTCAACGGTGTCGAGCGAGTCAGCGCCCAGATCGTTCTGGAAGTTGGATTCGGGCTTCACTTCGCCGGCGTCAACGCTCAGCTGCTCGACAACGATCGAGC
>VGQR01000436.1 GCA_016882345.1 Cyanobacteria bacterium K_DeepCast_35m_m2_023 | reverse complement strand
TAGAAGAGAATGGTCGCCACCACCATCAGCAGCAACGGGATCAGCAGGGAGGTGGGAAAAACGGCAAGCAGACTGGCCAGGGAGGCAGCAAGCAGGAGCGTCACCAGAATCACCAAGGCGGTGAACTGGATTCGGCGACGGCTGGACACGCTCGAAAGCCTCGGATTGCTCCCAGGGTATCCACCGGCACGGGGACCGTTCCCCATGGCTCCGCATCCCCAGGCCGATGTCGTCATGACCTGTCGTGATCACGGCTGGATGCAATGGGTTGGTGGAGTTGCACTGAATCTCTACAGTCGAGATCTGGCCCATGGAGGCCAGCGCCGCCCGCAGTCCCCGTGAAGCTCCTGTTGCTGTCATTTCAACCCCTGGGTTCCTGCGGGGCCCGGGCCATGCCGCCGGTGTGAGCTGATGGACGGAGGCTTATTCAAACTCGGCAGCCAGGATCGCCGCAGTGGCAGCGACCGGCGCGGCCAATCGCGCTTTCGCCCGGAGGACGAAACCGATGCCGCCGCCGAAGAACGCGGTGTGCTCGATTGGCTGAGCGAGGAGGAACGGGAGGATCGCCGCAGCGGCAACGACCGGCGCAGCGCAAGCGAGCGCCGGGGCAGCGTGCACAACCGGCGCGATGAGCGCCGGGTGATCCCCTTTTCGGTCGCCCCCCGCGGCGAGGTGCGCACCGCCGACGGGGAGCACTGGCACTGTTCCCTCTGGGATGTGAGCCGCAGTGGCCTCTGCCTGGTGGCCAACCAGTCATTTGAACTGACCCTGGGCTGCGAGCTGCAGGTGTCCCTCTATGAAGTGGTGGGGCTGGGCAGCATGTTCTTCAAGGCCGAGTTGCGCTGGTTTGCGACCGATGAGTTCCAGACCTATCTGGGGCTGCAATTCACCGATCCCAGCATGCTGCCCGAAGGCACCTTCCTGGAGCGCTACCTGCAGGCCCGCTTCGAGACCTGACCCCCCCTTGTCCAGCCAGCGATGACCAACAGCCTCGCGCCCGAGACCATCCTGGAGCGGGAACGCCAGAGCCGCCGCCAGGGATCGGGACTCGAGGCCGGTGACCTGGCGGGTCGATGGCGCCTGGTGGAGCTGTGGAGCCGGGAAGGCACGCCCCTGCCACGTCAGGCCTCCGCACTGGCCTGGCTAGGGGCCAGCCTGCAACTCACGCCCCACGGCGAAGGCGACAGCCGCGCTCTGGAGGTGGGCAATGCCGTGCGGGTGGGCGGGCTGCGGCTGCAGTTCCGCGGTGAGGGGCGGCTCACGGGGCGGCGGCCCCTGCTGCGCTTCAGCTTCCAGCAACTGGAGCTTCACCTGGGAAACCGACTCCTCTGGCAACGCCATCTGGCCGCACCCGCCCCCGGGGGCGAACCCTTCTTTGCCCTGATCGCCCGGGGCATGGACGGGGATGGCCCCTGGTTGCTGGCCCGGGGCCGCGGGGGCGGCCTGGCCCGCTGGCGTTGCCCCTGAAGGTGACGCCTCTCCTGGCGCGTCAGCCGCGCAACTGCCGGGCCAACAGGGTGTAGAGATAGTCAGGATCGCGATAGTGACCGGGCAGACAATGATGCAGCGTTGCCAGACGCTGCCAGCACACCGTTCGCCTCACCTTGGCGATGGTCTTTCCCTCCTGAATCAACAAGCGCAGCGCTTTACAGTAGAGAGAGTAATTCGCCTCAAGTTCAGCAATCGTGAGGCGTGGGGCTTCCGGTGAGCTGAGAGTCATGGCGCTGATTCCTGGGTCGTGACACCCGCAGACCGGCCTGGTTGGCCAGCCTGGTTGACCTTGGTGTCACTCTGCGCCCAGTGGCAGGACCACCGATCCCCCCATCCGGGGACAATCGCCGTTCAGAGCTGCACCATCCCGCAACGCATTCCCTTGAGCACCGCCTGCAGGCGGTTGTTCACATCGAGGGTTTTGAGCAGCCGTTTGGTATAGATTTTTGCGGTTTCTTCACTCACCACAAGCTGCTCTGCGATTTCCTTGTCGCTGAGGCCGCTGGCCAACAGATCGAGCACCTCATATTCCCGCGGGGTCAGTCGCGGACAGCTGAGGTAAGGGAGATTGCCGGAGCGCAGTGAGGGGCTGCGGTAGCTGTGGTGTCCCATCACCGCCATCACGGCGGCCTGCAGGGGGCGCTGGTCACCGATGAAATCGGCCTCCGCCACCACAGCCTCCAACCAGGGAGCATCGACGTACTGGGCGGGGATCACATCCCCGAGAGCGAGCACCACCACCCTGAGCTGGGGCTGGGTCTCCCGAGCCTTGCGCGCCAGCTCAAAACCGCTGCCGGTCTCCAGATAATCGGTGCAGATCAGCAGTTCATAGGGCTCGCGGCCCAGGTACTCCAGGCAGGTGGGGGCATCGGTGACCGCGCAGCCAATGCGGGTGCGGTCCTGGAAGCTCTCACACACCGCCCGCAGCAGGAAGCGCCCCTTCATGGCAATGGCCACCTTGCCCTGAATCGCCACCGACAGCAGCACCTGGT
>VGQR01000435.1 GCA_016882345.1 Cyanobacteria bacterium K_DeepCast_35m_m2_023 | reverse complement strand
CAGTTTCTCGACCGGTTGGTGGCCTCGGCGGGCAATCCCGGCTTGCGGCGTGTCGACACCAGCGCTGGCGTGGCAACCATTGCTGCGGCAACGGCATACGATCACACCAAGAGCCACGATGGCCCCATCATCGGCACGGGCCGGCGAACCCCCACATTTGGTTGGATCTGCTTCGGGCTGTTCAGCAGGTGCAGACGATCCGCGATGCGTTGGTCAGCAGCGATCCTGCCTGTGTCGCTGCTTATCAGCGGCGAGCGGGGGCCACGATCTCGTCACTCAAGCAATTGAATCGCGGACTTGGTGAGATGCTTGCCCCCTATCGAAGTAAGACATTCGTGGCATTTCACGATAATGCGCCTTACTTTGCCCAGCGCTACGGACTCAAGGTGACCTATTTAGTGGGTGTGCCGGAACAAAACCCCAGCCCTGCCGATCTGATGCGTGTCACACAAGTGGTCAGGGCGTCACAACTTCAGGCCTTGATGAGCGAGCCTCAATAAGGGGAACATCATTGTCGAATCTGGCCAGAGATCTAGGCGTGCGAATCAGCGTGTTTGATCCGATGAAAACAGGCAGCGAAGCATCGTCAAACAATCCCGAGACCTATTGGCAGGTGATGCGTCGCAACGGCGCCAATTTGGTGCGCGCATTCAAGCAGTAATGGCAGTGCCAATCCAAGGGCATGGCCTTCACTCACGCTCGCCATGGTTGTAGCCGAGTGGCTGGCGGGGGCCCATCTGCTGATTGATCACCCAAGTCGTGGCGGCCTTCTGGGTGTGCCAGGCCTGGAGCAACTGCTTGGCAATGCTGCGCAGTTCATCAGTGTCAGCAGTGGCATCAATGGCACGACTGAACCGTTCGATTTCAAATTGTTGGCCCATGGTCAAAGCGATTGGCATCGTCATCGGATGAGACCTGTCATCGACTTGCACAACGTATCGACGGAACTGCAGCTGGTCGTAACGGTGACTACCAAGCCGCGACCGTGTCAGTGTTTCATGTTGTGAATAGACCGCTGTTGCGGCCACGCTGATCAGTCGGATCAATCAATCTGATCACCAGTTGTGATTGATGCAGTGCGCCTCGGCTGGTCCCAGCATGCAGACAATGCCAGGGCCTTTGCGGCTGCTGACCCGGCTGATCAAGGTGCAGCCTTGGCGTTGATGGGTGTTGCCTTGTTGATGCTCGCCCAGGATCTGCTGATTCAAGAGTTGCCGATCACCGTTGTTGTCGACTGAGACGACGGAACGTGGTTCCGGTAAAGATCGTTGATTCTGTAGTTATCGCTACAGGGGGCTGTGCTGATGGCTCCATAACGTTCACTGTTAACGGTCTGAGCTGTCGCCATGGACCAAACCGCATCGGACGCTGACGCTGCGTGGACGTTGGATCCAGCCCCTGCGACGGCTACCGAGCGACGCAGACGCAGCCACAGCGATTGCATGCTCTATCGACAGGCCAGCAACGACGGACCTGATGGCCAGCCCGCTCACTGGCTGCTGGAGCCGCGGTTTGAGGGAGCGGTCGTCCGCTACATCACCACCAGCTGGTGAGGTCTCTATCGGCCACGTCGATGTCGGGTGCTCGAGTATGCATGGAGGAGACCCATGGGATCTCCCCGTGTCCAAAGCCCAGCTCAACGCCTTTCTGGTCAAGGTGGCTGCCGATCCAGGACTCAAAGCCAGGGTCGATGCAGCCGCCAACCCCGCTGCTGTGGTGGTGATTGCCGACGACGTTGGCCACACCTTTTCAGCTGCCACCTGGTCCCGTCATCTGCGCGATTGATCAGCGACGGTCCTGAGCATCAGTCGGCGGCGAGATCCACGGGTCGACCGTGAATCTCGCCGTTCATTCGACCTAGCGCATGAACAACATCTCCTGGTAAGTCGGCATCGGCCAGAGGTCGTCATCCACCAGTGCCTCGAGGGCATCGGCTGCCTCGCGCACCGCGCCCATCAGCGGCAGCAGCACATCGGCGCTGTGGCGCATCTGGGCCAGCAGATCACCGTGGTGATGCCCCTGCAGCGCAGAGTCGAGTTCGGCGCAATGGCGCAGCAACGCGCCATTGCGTTGCGCCACCTCCACGGCCAGGCTGCGTTCGGGCGGCAGTCCCAGATCCTGTTGGTCGCGCAACGAACGGGTGAGCCGTTCGAGGTAGGTCGTCACCGCTGGGACGATCTGGGTGCGGGCGATGCGCAGCACCAATTTTGCTTCAACCTCGATGCCGAGCAGGTACTGCTCGGCATACACGTCGAAACGGCTTTCAAGCTCCACGGGAGTGAGCACACCCTGCCGGGTGAACAGGGCTTCGATTTCGGGGCGCCTGAGTACCGGCAGGGCGTCGGCCGTCGTGCGCAGATTCTCCAACCCGCGTTCTTCGACGGCCAGGCGATGCCATTCGGACGAATAGCCATCGCCGCCGAACACGACGGCGCCATGCTGCTCCATGGTGCTTTTGAGCACGGCAAAGGCGGCTTCCTCGAGCGGTGC
>VGQR01000434.1 GCA_016882345.1 Cyanobacteria bacterium K_DeepCast_35m_m2_023 | reverse complement strand
TACCCGATGAGGCGTTCGAGGGGAGCCGGGTCCCGCGTCACGAGGGTCCACAGCAAAACTCCGAGGAGCATGTCTTTGCTAAAACCGTCGGTCTCGGAAGGCGCTTCGCGCAAGTCTGGACTTCGCACTGGACGACCGTCCTCGGCGATGCACTCGGGGATGTACCCCCGCGCCTCTTCCACACCGGCGAAGGTCAGGAGGGCGTTGAACAGGACGCAGTCGCCTTGAGCCGAGCGAGTGTCAGCGAGCGAGGTTCCTTCCGAGCCTTCAGGCGAGGGGGGCCGCTTAGAAGGAAAGCCCAGGCGCGTATTGCACCAGGGCCGGGCTTTCTCGGAGAGGGTCTGGAGTTGTAGGCGGTACATTACTTAGCTTTCAGCTCTGCAATCTCAGACCGGAGGGCTGCTGCCTCGGCAGCTTGTGCGTCGACCTTGGCGGAGAGTTCTTGGATGGCTTTACCAAGATAACCAGTGAGAGCTTGATAATCCACAGCCTTATAGCAATCTTCGTCTCGGCCATCATTTACAAATTTTGCCAAACTTGGGATTGTTTTAAGTTGTTGTGCCGTCACGCCTGCACTTTTTTGATTATTTTCTGTGAAAACAAATTCCACAAATTCGACTTGTTTAACTGCATCCAAGGCCGATTCGATAGGAGTGACATCTTCTTTCCAACGAGCATCTGACAAAGCACTACCGCTGAAAGTTATAGTTGAACCATTGTGCGATATAGTTCCTATCACACTATCTGTAGTACCATTATTGGTCATAAAAACCATGACAGCACCAGCGGTTCTTTTGTTAGCATATATCAGAGCATTTCCGCCAGAAGCGTTGGCATTAACTAATGTAAAATATGGGTCAATTGGAGCAGCAAAAGACCAACCAGAACCTGATGCTGCGTGTTCACCGGCAGTACTCTTATTTCCCATAGTGATATTTTTATTACCGCTGATTCTCATACATTCAGAACCGTTTGTTGAAAAAACGATTGGATTATTCCCCGGATGATAGATATGAAAACCATATGCAGCCCCTAAACCTCCAGCACTATTATCAATTCCACAAAAAGCTGTTCCTGCGTTATTCGTGAAACGAACAAGTGCATTGTTGGTGGGTGACGTTGATTCGAGGTGCAGATTCGCTTGTAGTGCACGCACATGCAGTGTATTTGATGGACTCGCCGTCCCAATCCCAACATCCCCCGCACTCGTGACGACGACCCGCTGCACCCCTGCCGTGGAGATGCCGAGTGTGTTGGCGCTGACTCGGTAGATACCGGTGGAGGTACTGTTGGCGAATGCGAAACTGGGGGCAGCCGCGCTCCCGTCGGCGGCCTTGGTCGGGTCGAGGTAGCTGGGAAATGTGATTGCACTACTTGACATGTTATGTTTCCTTCATCTGAGAGTTATCGAGGATGCTTTCCGGTTAAGATTAGAGTTCGGCATTAAAAGCTACATAGGCTGCGGCATTATGACCACGCAACGCGCCTGCGGCACCTGCTAATCCTCCTGAAATATGTAAGTCCCACTGATAATTAGTGGTAGAGTTATACACTCCAGAGGAGTATGGCGCTGTGATTTGTAGTGATGTATTATTCCAATACAAAATATAGTAATTTGCTCCAGAAGAATATTCAATATTTGGAGCTATCCTCATAGCTACAGGAAAAGACGCATAGCCTTGAAAAAGGGTATTTGCGTACCAACCCGCCTGACTAATTGGGGAATTGACACCACGGGCGTGTAAATAGTAGTATCTTTGCGCGAGTGCCAATTCTGTCCCTATCGGCCTTCTCTCAAAGGGGGTCGCTACGGGTCCGGCTTCTGTTTGAATTTGTGAAACTCTAAAATATGCACTGCCAGCAAAAGACGTTTGTCCTATGCTATTGCCAACCCTAGGGCCAATGTCAACATACATACCAATTCCAGTCATATCCCCGGTAACGGCAGTGACATTTTGAACAGCCGTAAAAGTTAATGTTTTATATTCCCAAGTATTTGCTGCGTTAACGGTAAATGATTGACTTTGGTCTGCACCCCCGGTATAACCAGATGCGTTACCGATTATACGAACTCCGTGCGTTCCGGTTACGCTTGATTTGTACCAAAATGAAACCGTTGTAGGTCTACCAACTAAACCAAGTGTATTTTGTTTTTCGATAATCTGACGAATAGCGTATTCTGATGAAATGGCAGCATTTTGTCCCGCAGTTTGTGTTACTTCTAAAGAGTAAGCTGACGCTAGATTTGGTACATCCGTTGAGCGGGCGTAAGTATAATTGATATTTGTTCCTGCTACAGTTGTTAGCCATCTATCGGCAACCATGACTCCTGTACTTGCGCTAGTTGTTGTAGTTCCTCTCTGCCACACGTCAAAATTTCCATTTATCAGGACGTTGCGGAACATCAACCCCGCGCCGCTATTGTCGCCGTAGGACCCTAGTAAACTCGTATTACTCATTCGTTCTCTCCTTTGTTATTTACTGTTCCAAAATCAGGGAC
>VGQR01000433.1 GCA_016882345.1 Cyanobacteria bacterium K_DeepCast_35m_m2_023 | reverse complement strand
TTTAACAGGGTATCTGCAACCATTTTGGCAGAATGTCCGTAGGTCTCTGGAGGCAGAAAGCTATCGAAGAAAGCTTTTGACCGCATGTCGATGCTCCGGCCTGTTTCGATCATATCGCACAAATCATCGAACGAGGACGCATGCAGTCCGAACCCCTCGGTAAAAATATGATGTTCTGCTGAGGCTTTCAGGTGCTTTCGGATTCTTTCTCCGATTATCCAGCTTGGAAAGATTACTTGTTTGTCCAGGGCTATTGCCTCGTAGACGATGGTGCCGAAATCAGACACCACTACATCGGCCTCGGCTAAGGCCATGCTGGTCGGAGTCTTGCTCTTGCGGTTACGTGGGTGCAGCGATGTGGCAATGACGTACCGCTCTGACAGTTTTTTTAGAAAGGGTTCGAATTCAGGGTAGGAAGACAGCGAGACATTGTTTTCTCCGCGACGAGCATAGTCATGGGTCGGCGCCCACAGTATGCGCTTGCGGCGGCTTTTGGAAGCCGCTTCTTGATTTGCCTGTTTCTGTAGTTCTAAGAGCGGATCGAGTCGAGGCCAGCCTACTACATGCACGTTGGAATTATTGTAGTCGATGGCCCCCGAGTCTGCTATTCGACGCTGCAGCCAGGTCCCCGGGACAAGCAAATCGGTGCGCCCCATCGTATGGTTAAGCCTTTTTGTCTTGTCGTCCGGGTCTCTCCGAAAGTGGTAGTTCTTGTCTGCTGCCCCATGCGACATCAAAACATCGGATTTCTGATGGATGAACAGCGAAAAGTTGAGCTTGCCTTTGACATAACCATCGCTTTCCGTCCAGCTCTTTGCCGGAAGATGTGCCTTGATTAAATCCAGGAGCTGCCGCTGGACGCCACTATAGTTCCGGGATCTTGTGAGGTGAAAATGAATCATGTTTTATGCCTCTGGCAAGGTTGGTCGGCGCCAGCCAGCAATGTTTTTGGCTGAGGCCTCTTACCCTAGGATCCTGTCGTACATAGATCACGGCAAGGCCTCTCCACAGACGCCCTGAAATCTGACCAGATCCCAGTGGCAGCAATGGATCTGGGCGAGAGAATGGGGCATTGTCAAGCCCAAGTCCTTCCGCGCCTGGAACCACGAGCAGACGCTGCTGCTGACGCCGTCACCGGTTGATTGGCTGCCAGCGAACCATCTGGTGTTCTTTTTGCTGGATCTGGCCGGCGAACTCGATCTTGAGGCGATCTACGCCGTCTACCAGCAGAAGGATCCCCGCGAAGAGAAGGCTTACGACCCGCGGATGATGGTGGTGCTGCTCTTGTACGCCTACTGCGTCGGGTTGCCCAGCTCCCGCAAGAATGAGAAGGCCTGCTGGGAAGACGCCGCCTTCCGGGTGCTGACCGGCAACCAGCAGCCTGACGACAGTCGGATCAGCGACTTTCGCCGCCGTCACCTGGCTGCTCTGGCCGGCCTGTTTGTTCAGGTGCTGCGGCTCTGCCAGAAGGCGGGGCTGGTGAGCCTGGGTCAGGTGGCGCTGGATGGCACCAAGGTGAAAGCCAATGCCAGCAAACACAAGGCCATGAGCCACGAGCGCATGCTGAAGTCCGAGCGGCAGCTGGAGGCTGAGATGAGGGCTCTGCTGCGCAGGGCCGAGATCATCGACGCCCAGAAAGACGGCCAGGTCGGCAAGGGCAAGCGGGGCGATGAACTGCCCGAGGAACTGCAGCGCCGCCAGAGCAGGCTGGAGTGGATCCGCAAGGCCAAGGCGGAGCTGGAGGCCGAGGCTGCTGCTGCCAAAACGCGTCAAAGGCAAGCGGGGGCACAAGCTGCTGAGCAGGAGGCTGCGGAAGCCGAGGCCAGTGGCGACGAACAGCGCAGCAAGCGGGCGGAACGCCGCAGCCGTGGTGCGCACAAGCGGGCAGATGACGCTCAGAAGCTGGCAATCGAGAAGGCTGAGGCCGCGGGCCTGGAGCTGAGCAGCGTGACCGCTGCCGAGACCGATCCATTGGCGATGCCGCAGCCCACACTCCCCACCGATGCAGCCGGCAACCCCAAACCGCAGGCCCAGAGGAACTTCACGGACCCCGACAGCCACATCCTCAAAGGAGCTGACGGCTGGATCCAGGGCTACAACGCCCAGGCCGCTGTGGACGCTGACCACCAGGTGATCGTGGCGATCGGCGTGAGCAACCAGCCCAGCGATGCGGTGCACCTGCTGCCCATGCTGGAGCGGACCCTGGCCAACACCGGCCGGTGGCCCGATGCCTTCATTGCGGATGCCGGCTACTGCAGCACCGCCAACCTGGAAGCCTGCGAGGAGAAAGGGCTGCAGGCCTACATCTCCACCAGCCGGCAGCAGCACGGCCAGAGGCCCAGGCCATCAAGGGGCCGAGCACCCAGAGATCTCGATGCCAGAGGCCGGATGGAACGGAAGCTCAGATCCAAGGCGGGCCAAGCGATCTACGCCATGCGCAAAACCGTGGTGGAACCAGTATTTGGCCAGATCAAAGGGGCCAGAGGCCTGGATCGCTTCCGATT
>VGQR01000432.1 GCA_016882345.1 Cyanobacteria bacterium K_DeepCast_35m_m2_023 | reverse complement strand
TTGAGCGCCAGCAGAAAGCGCGACATCTCACCGCCTGAAGCCACCTCGGCCAACGGCGCCAGGGGTTGGCCGGGATTGGCTGAAAACAGAAATTGCACCGCATCGGCCCCGTCCTCGGTCACTGCTGCGGGCTCCAGGGCCACCGCAAAGCGCACATGGGTAAGGCCCATGGGCCGCAGGGCTGCCAGCAGCTGCTGCTCCAGGGACTTGGCGGCACTGCGGCGAGCCCCATGCAGGGCCCCGTTGGCCGCATCGCGCACGCGGCGAGCCTCGGCCTCCGCTGCCTCAAGGGCCTGCAGCGAAGTCTCGCCCCCACCCGGGGCGAGTTGCAGGCGCAGTTGGTCCCGCAGGGCGATCAGCTGTGGCAGATCCTGACCATGACGTCGTTCGAGCGCCTTGAGCTGGGCCATGCGCTCCTGCAGAGCCGCCAGGCTCTCGGGATCACTCTCGAGACCCGCGCTATAGCTATCGAGCTCGCGGGCCAGATCCTGCAGAGCCACCAAGGCTTCGCTGCAGGTCTGGACCAGGGGGCCGGCCCCAGCGGGGTCCAGAACAGCCATCTGCCCCAGCTCCTGCTCACAGGCAGCCAGGTGCTCGAGCGCCGAGGGAACCTCCTCGGCGCCCTCCTGCAGCCGCCCCAACAGGGTCATCACCCCTTCCTGAAGCCGCACCCCATGGGCGAGACGGTCCTGCTCGGCCTGCAGGCGCTGGCGCTCCTCAGGATCGTCCAGCTGGGCGGCCTCGAGATCGGCCAGCAGCTGCTCCTGCTGCTGGCGCTGGCGTTGCAGCTGATCCCAGTCGCTACGGGCATGCTCCAGCGCAGCCGCGGCCTGCTTCCAGGCGCGAAAGGCCGCAGCCACCGGCTCGAGCACAGCCGCGACGGGATCGCCACCGAAGCGATCAAGCCAGCGGCGCTGCTGCCCCGGCCGAGCCAGCTGCTGGGTCTGGCCCTGCACGGTCAGATCCAGCAACAACGGCCGCAACTCCTGGATCTGGTGGCGATTCACGGCCACACCATTGAGACGATGGCGGCTGCTGAGTCGATCGTCGCTGAGACGCCATTCACGGCTGAGCAGGATCTCGCCGTCGTCGGCCTCCAGCTCCTGTTCGGCCAGCCAACTGACCAGCGGCGGCGTCAGGCTGAAACCGGCCTCAATCAGGCCGCGGCTGCATCCCTGACGCAGCAGCCGCGGCCCCGAGCCGCCCAACAAGGCATCAAGGGCGTCGAGCAAAATCGATTTGCCGGCACCGGTTTCACCAGTGAGCACGGTCAAGCCAGCGTTAAAACTGAGCTCAAGGCTCTCGATCAGGGCAATATTCTCGAGCCGCAGACCGGTGAGCACAGCAGTCTCCGTTGGCGCAGCGGTGATCGGCCCGACCGTAGCGGCAGTTGGTTTCGTTTAGAAGGGTGGTTCGGCGCGGCGCCCGAGCCCAACGGCACACCATGGTCATCGCAAACCAGCAAGCCATGAACGAACAGGCTCAGGCCGAGATCAGCGACTTCATCGAAGCGGCCGGTCTGCTCGAGTACGACCCCGAAGCGATCACGCGCATCTACGCCGGGCACCCGGGGCGCCTGCTGAAACGCTTCTGGCAGACCCTGGTGCCCATCGGCCTGTACCTGCTGGGGGTGGGCTTCGACTGGTTGATCCAGCGGCTCAAGGACCCCGACGTCGCCCGCGCCCGCGCCAGGGAAGCCGCCGATCTGGTGGCCTCGCTGGGACCGGCGTTCATCAAGGCCGGCCAGGCCCTGAGCACACGACCCGACATCGTGCCGCCGCTGTTGCTCGAAGAGCTGGCCCAGCTGCAGGACCAGCTGCCCGGCTTCGATTCGGCCCTGGCGATGGCCTGCATCGAAGAAGACCTGGGCGCTCCGGTGGCTGAGATCTACGCCCAGCTCGACCCGGAACCGATTTCGGCCGCCTCGCTGGGCCAGGTGCACAAGGGGGTGCTGCACAACGGCGAGAAGGTGGCGGTCAAGGTGCAGCGGCCCGGCCTGCGCGAGCAGATCACGCTTGATCTCTACATCGTGCGCAACATCGCCGCCTGGCTCAACCACAACGTCGGCCTGATCCGCAGCGACCTGGTGGCCCTGATCGACGAGCTGGGGAAGCGGGTGTTCGAGGAGATGGACTACTTCAATGAAGCCTCGAACGCCGAAAAGTTCGCCGAGCTGCACGCCCACAACCCCCGCATCGCCGTACCGCGCATCCACCGCGAAGCCACCAGCCGCCGGGTGCTGACGATGGAATGGATCGACGGCGTCAAGCTCACCAACCTCGAGGCGGTGCGCGAGCTGGGCTTCGATCCCGACGACATGGTGCAGGTGGGCGTGGATTGCAGCCTGCAGCAGCTGCTCGAACACGGCTTCTTCCATGCCGATCCCCACCCCGGCAACCTGCTGGCCCTGGCCGACGGCCGCCTGGCCTACCTCGATTTCGGCATGATGAGCGAGGTCAGCCGCGAGAGCCGCACCGGCCTGATCCAGGCGGTGGTGCACCTGGTCA
>VGQR01000431.1 GCA_016882345.1 Cyanobacteria bacterium K_DeepCast_35m_m2_023 | reverse complement strand
ACCACTACCCCCTGCAGGCGCACCTGTACCTGGTGGCGTTGCACCGCTACCTGCGCTGGCGGCTGCCGGGTTATGCCCCCGAGCAGCACCTGGGGGGCTACGCCTACGTGTTTGTGCGCGGGGTGCAAGGGGCTGGGGCCCCGGATCCGGCTCCGGGGGTGTTTGTCGAGCAGCCGCCGCTGCCGCGCCTGCTGGCCCTCGACCGCCTGCTGGAGGGTTCGCCATGACCACCCTTGAGCCGCCCCGCTGGTTGACCGCCCTGGCCGCTGCCCTGCAGGAGGCGTTGCCGCGGCTGCACGGGTGCGCCGACGAACCGCTGGTGGCCGATGTGATTGCCTCCCTCAGCGAGGCCCTGGCCGAGGGGGAGCTGGAGCTGGCTCTGCCCTCGGCCGCCCATCGCCAGGCGCTGCTGGCCTCGCCGCTGGCGGCTGAGCCCGATGGACCCCTGGTGCTGCTGGACGAGCGCGTGGGCTGGCGCCGCTGGCAGCGCCAGCGCCAGGCCGTCTGTGCCGAACTGGTGCGGCGCGCGGCGCTGCCCCTGCAGATCCCTGCCGGTGCCCAGTCCTGCAGGGCCCTGGTGCAGGTCCATGGTGAGGGTTTGGATGCCCAGCAGCAGGCTGCGGTCGCGGCGGTGCTGCAGTGCGGGGTGGTGTTGCTCGAGGGTGGTCCCGGCACTGGCAAGAGCAGCACCGTGGCACGCCTGCTGGCGGCGGCGGCGGCCCAGCAGCCGGGGTGCCGCATTCAGCTGGCCGCCCCCACCGGCAAGGCGGCGGCGCGGCTGCGGGCGGGGCTGACGGCCGCGCAGCCCTGGCCCTGCAGCACCCTCCATCGGCTGCTGGAGAGCAGGGGCGAGCGTTTTGGCCGCACCCGCCAGCACCCCCTGGCCCTCGATCTGCTGGTGATCGACGAGGTGTCGATGGTTGATGTGCCGCTGATGGCGGCCCTGCTCGAGGCCCTGCCCGAGCGCTGCCGCCTGGTGCTGGTGGGCGACGGGGCCCAGCTGCCGCCGGTGGGTCCGGGTTCGGTGCTGCGCGATCTTGAGGCCCCGGCCTGTCGCGCCGCCCTGGGGGCGGGGGCGGTGCAGCTGCGCCGCACATACCGCAACAACGGGGCGATTGCAGCCCTGGCGGCCGTCCTGCGCGAGGGCGATCGGGACCAGGACCCGCTCGAGCAGCTGCACCCCCTGCTGGCCGGGCTCGACTCCGGGGCCAACGTGCGCTGGCTGCAGCAGGCCCCCGGCCGCCTGCCCCAACCGCTGCTGCAGCGCCTGCGCCAGCACCAGCAGCAGTTGCAGCGGCTGGTCACCACGGCCGACCTGGGTCGCATCGATGTGCTGGCCGCCATCGAGCAGTGCCTGGTGCTGTGCCCGCTGCGGCGGGGCCGTTGGGGGGTTGAGGCGATTCACCGGGCCCTGCTGGGTGAGGCGGCGACCGCCTCACCCTGGCAGTGGCCCCTGGGCACGCCGGTGCTCTGTCCGCAGAACCAGAGCGACCTGGGGATCGCCAATGGCGATCTGGGTCTGGTGGTGCAGACCGAGGCGGGGCGGCGCCTGCTGTTTGGACCGCCGGGCCACGAGGGGCCGCTGCTGGTGCATCCAGCCCAGTTGCCGGCGCTGCAGCCGGCCCTGGCGCTGACCGTGCACAAGGCCCAGGGCAGCGAGGCCGATGAGGTTTGGGTGTTACTCGATCCGGCCGCACGCCAGAGCCGACCGCTGTTGTACACCGCGCTGACCAGGGCCCGACGCCAGGCCTGGCTGATCAGCGCCGCGGGCACCACACTGGAACCACCTGCCGCACCACCCCTTGGGTCTGACCCCTGATGGCGAGCGCTGCCAGCGACCCTGGGGCTGGTTCGAGACCCTGGCCGATGGCGAGGGTTACCGGGTTAAGCGCCTGTGGATTCGCAACGGTCAGCGCATCAGCCTGCAGCGTCACCATCACCGCAGCGAACACTGGGTGGTGGTCGCCGGTGAGGGCCTGCTGACCCTCGATGATCAGCAACGGCGGCTGCAACCCGGCAGTGAAGCGTTGATCGCCTGCGGTGCCATCCATCGCGCCGAGGCGCAGGGCCTGGATCTCGAAATCATCGAAATCCAGCGCGGCGCCTGGCTCAGTGAAGACGATATTGAGCGCCTGGCCGACGACTTTGGCCGCATCGAACAGCTTGAGTCGGGGGGGTGATAGAGTTTTGCTTCACCCTTTTTCAAGGGCAGGGCAGACGTTTCAGATCAACACCATTTCGATGTGTGTTTGATCATTGGGGTCACTGCCGGGCCTGCGTGGAAGGAATTCAGGCCCAATTAGACACCTGTGAACGAACAGATTTCAGACGGCAGCATTGCTTCCGTCGACATCGACGCGCGCATCGAAGCCGAGACGCTCCCGTCGCTTGATGTAACCGTTGATGCCACCCCCGAGCCCAGCGGCTTTGCCCGTTTCGGCTTTGCCCCCGAGCTGCTCGAGGCTTTGGTGGCCATCGGTTGCGAACAACCCTCGCCCATTCAGAGCGCCGCGATTCCCGA
>VGQR01000430.1 GCA_016882345.1 Cyanobacteria bacterium K_DeepCast_35m_m2_023 | reverse complement strand
AAAGTGCCTTTCCGGAACAAACGGTGATGGCCTATCGCAATCCCCTCTCCGGCAGCTGGCCCACCTGGTACTCCGATTCCGATCTCGAGGCACTGGTGGGGCTCTGGGGGTCCGAGTTACAACTCTATGGCCCTACCAATGACATCATTACTGGACAAGCCTACAGCGAGCGGATCAACGGCTCCCACGGCCGCGACACGATCTACGGTCGGGGGGGTAACGACATCCTAATGGGCGGAAGAGATGACGACTGGATCCATGGTAATCAGGGCAACGACGAACTTTATGGCAACCAGGGCAATGACACCCTATTTGGCGGCAAAAACGACGACAAATTAAATGGTGGTCTAGGTAACGATCAGCTCACGGGTGGACATGGAGCGGATCTGTTTATGCTTTCGAGCGGCACCGATGTGGTGATTGATTTCAAGGGATGGGAGGGAGATCGCCTAGGCATTAATTCAGGACTGGAATTTCAGTTACAGTCCATTGATCAGGGTACACAAGTGGTCACCAAACAGGGCAGTTTGGTGCTAACTGGAGTATTGTTAGGATCCTTTGATCTCAGCAGCATCATCACAATCATGTGAGCTGGGCGGCGTCTGCCGTGTCCACGTTCTTGTGGAGGTAAGGTCGAAAGGTAAATAACCAATGAGAGACATTCTCCTCGTGAACAGATCGATCAGCTTTCAGCCGTTCCATTGGCCTCGATAGGGATGAAGCACAATTTTGAGTTGACCACTGCTGAGCAAGTTGTGATCACCCAGCAGGTCATGGCCCTTCTAGCTGTTCTGTCTCAGCAGGTTGATCAGTAGCCAGTGAGGTGTGAGGTCGCTACCGGTTGAGGTGTCACCGCCCAACCGAGACCTCACGCCACATGCATACACACGCCAATGCCCGCTTGACGCAGCGGGGCCGGCTGCGATTGGTTTCTCAACACCTGAACGACCACCGCCCCCTGGCTGAACTGGCCAGGGAGTCAGGGATCAGCCTGCGCTGCGCCTACAAATGGTTGGCCCGGTACCGCTCAGGTGGCGTGGCCGCCGTGGCGGATCGACGCAGTGTTCGCCGCAGCCAGCGGCGGACGCTCGATCCAAACCGCCTCCAGCACGCCGTGGAGCTCCGCCATCAACGGCTGCACCTGCGCCATATCGCCAGGCTGCTGGCGGCTCCCTTCTCCACCGTGGCCAGAGCCCTGAACCGTCCGGGATTGGGGCGGCTGTGCAACCTGGAGCCCAAGCCTGCGGTGCAGCGCTACGAGCGCTAGACGCCGGGCGACGTGATCCACATCGACGTGAAAAGGCTAGCTCGCTTCCGCCGGATCGGGCACCGCATCACGGGCAACCGGCAGCAGGGCCGCTCCACTGGTGTCGGCTACGACCTGGTTCACGTGGCCATCGACGACGCCACGCGGCTGGCCTACGTGGAAGTGCTGGAAGACGAGCAGCAGGGCACGGCAATCGGCTTTCTGAGCAGGGCTTTCGCCTGGTTCAACGGCCAGGGCGTGGAGTGCCGGCAGGTGATGAGCGACAACGTCCCTGCCTACGTCTCACGCAGCTTTACCAAGGCCTGCTGCGCCCTTGGTCTCAAGCACATCCGCACCAGGCCATACACGCCACGCACCAACGGCAAGGCTGAGCGC
Source organism: Cyanobacteria bacterium K_DeepCast_35m_m2_023 (assembly GCA_016882345.1). The sequence continues at coordinate 892 of VGQR01000430.1, read as the reverse complement.
TTTATCCAGACTCTGTGTCGGGAATGGGCTTACTCGATGCCCTTCCATAACTCCGAGAAACGGAACGGCTGGCTGCGTCGGTATCTCTCGATCTATAACCGCATCAGGAGTCACTCAGCCCTCGGCGACCGATCCCCTCAGCGGCGGCTCAACGAGCTGCTCTGCTGATCAAAGTGGTGAGACACAGCATCTAGCCCCGAGGTATCAGTCGTGTCGATGACGGACCCGAAAGTGGTAACGGTCACAGATTGCACCCAGGGCGCCGAGGAGCAGCACAAGAGACATGGGCTCCTGGGCACAAGCGTGAGGTTCTGGATGGGGCCTGCGCAGCCCCCGAACGACTACTGAACCAAAAGCCAGGGGCCTCCAGCTGTAAGGGGAGACTGGCTGTCCCAGGTGAGCGCCATGAGCGCTGGGAGGACCTGAACACAGGTGGTGGACACACTGCCCAGGCAAGCGTCAACGTCGAAATGATCGCCAGAGTTAAATGCCAACCAGCTTCTTGCAGGCAGAAACCCATGGGATTCCAGCCCTACGGGTTGCTAGCACTGCAATTGGCCTCGGGGGCACAGTGCAACACGAGGCGCAGCGAAGTGAAGGAACTGCGCTTCGCCAGCAGATCAGCTGCAAAAAGAAACGGCAGGAAAGGGTTTCGTGCCGTAATCTCGGGCTACACGCAGTTTTTCGTTGCCCTGGCGAACCCCACGAAAACTGCTTTTCATCTGCGCTGCGCTTGATTTTGCAGCGATCCATGGTTCGGTTGCGCTCAGCAATGCGCACAATCCAATCCATGTGCTTCACCCGCAACTGCAAATTGGGGTGATTGGAGCCACCTATTGCCTGCTGGGATGGCTGCTGGGAAGTTACACCGTTCTGCGTTGGCCATGGCTGC
>VGQR01000429.1 GCA_016882345.1 Cyanobacteria bacterium K_DeepCast_35m_m2_023 | reverse complement strand
CGGTGCCGCGGCGCTGCAACCAGTGGCGCAGCGGCGTCGCTTCGGGTTCATCGATCAGGGTGTCGAGCAACTCGAGCACCGGCCAGACCAGGTCGCTGGCACGCCAGGGATCGGCGCTGCCGGGGTCCTCGTCCAGCAGGGCCGCCACCCAGCGCCGCAGCTGGGAGCCCGGAAAGGGAAAGCGCAGATGGGCGGCGATGCCGCCCAGGCCCAGGGCCAGCTGTTCACCCAACCAGCGGCTGGTGGGCCAGGTGTTGACCACCACCTCGAGCGCTTCAAAGGGCTCGGGGGGCGCCAGCCGCAGCTGGGTAGCGAGCAGCTGGGCCAGCAGCTCTGCGCGATTGCCCCGATAGACGGTGAGCAAGGCCTGGGCTCAGCGGCTGGGCAGGGGATTCGACGGCAGCAGCGGCGCCGTGGCGGCGCCCCAGGGGCGCAGACCGGCCACCTGCGCCACCTCGGCGGTCTCGGGGCAGTAGGCGCTGAGCTCGCCGCCGTAGCAGGCCCCGGTATCGATCAACACGATCTGATCAAGGCGGCGCACATGGGATCCGGGGGTATGGCCCACGATCACGGTGCCGAAGCGGCCGTCGTAGGCCTGCCAGAACGGCACCCGAATGCTCAGGTGGGGCTTCCAGCTGAGCGGATCGAACCCCGCGTGGGTGGCGACCCAACCCTGCCCCCAGTAGGCCAGGGGCAGGCTCTGCAGGCGTTCGAGCCAGGCGCGGCAGCTGCGATCACCCAGCTGCCGGTAGGTGTCGCACCCAGCCAGGCCGTGCTGCAGCTGCCAGGGTCCGCGCCGCAGGGCCTCGACCAGGTCGGCCTCGTGGTTGCCGAGCAACCAGGTGCAGCGGCCGCTTTGGACCAGGTCCCAGGCCAGTTGCATCGTCTCGGCGATGCGCGGCCCGCGGTTGATCACATCACCGCACAGCACCAGCCGATCGGCGCTGGGCAGCCTGTCAACCAGGTCCCGCAAGGACTCGGCACAGCCATGCACATCACCGATGACCCAGTGGCGCTGGGTGGGGGTGGTGGGCGTCATCGGATCGATGCGTTGGTGGCAGTCTGCATGGGTGGGGTGGCCCTTGTCAGCCCCTCGGCGCCGACGGGTGGGCCAATGCCCTGGCTGCGATTGGGGTTACGGTCGTTGTTCAACCGTCGAGACCATGAGCGCAGCAGAGTCGGAGCCCCAGGCAGCGGCCAGCACCAGCAACGAATTGCGCCAATTGCCGGTGCTGCAGCGCGTCAAGCTGCTGATCAAGGCCCTCGATGGCGCCAAACTCACCAATGAGGCCCTGGCCCAGTGCGGCGATGGCGAAGCGATGCTCGATGTGCTGCTCGACGCCTCGGCCAAGCTGGGGCTGGGTCTCAGCCGCCAGCAGCTGGCCGACACGCCGCCGATCCGCGACTGGGTCTGGTGGAAGAACAAGCAGGCCCTGCTGACCATCGGCGACAACAAGCCCCGCTACCAGCAGGACGGCGGCCAGGGCCAGCGCTGAGCACCACCACTCAGGCGACGGCGGCGAGGGCGTCAGGAATGGCGGCGCTGGGCGCTTCGAAGCTGCCCGTGGCCACAAACTCGAGCCGCAGCTTCAAAAACGTGATGAATTTGGGGTCGGTGGAGACCACCGCGGCGGCCGGGCGCGGCACGGAGCCCAGCAGGGGCGCCAGCTCGGGGGCGTCGAGAAACGCGGGGCGTTTCACCAGCCAGAAGTCGATGGGTTTGCCCTGCTCGCCGTAGTTGCGCACCCGCTCGCGCAGCACCTCCTCGAGCGGCTCCTCTTCGGTCAGGAAGGCCTCGCTGGCGGCAACAAAGTAGTAGGTGCTCATGACAAGGGGCTGCCGAACAGGGGGTCGCGGCGGGGATTCTGAACCAAGGCCTTCATCTCACGCACGGCCTGCTGCAAACCCACCGCCAGGGCACGGGCCACGATCGTATGGCCGATGTTCAGCTCCTCCATGCCAGCGATCGCCGCCACCGGTTCGACGTTCTGGTAGGTGAGACCGTGACCGGCGTTGACCCGCAGACCCAGGCTGCGGGCCCAGCCAGCCCCCTGCACCAGCCGCTCCAGCTCGAGCGGTTGCGCAGACCAGGATGCTTCGGCATAGGTGCCGGTGTGCAGCTCGACCCAGCGGGCACCGGTGGCCGCACAGGCCTCGAGCTGCTGCCGCTCGGCATCGACAAACAAGCTGACGCCGATCCCGGCAGCCTGCAGGCGCCCCACCAGCGCAACCAGCGCCTCGCCGGCAGCGGCCACATCGAGGCCCCCCTCGGTGGTGACCTCCTGGCGCTTCTCCGGCACCAGGGTGACCATGTCGGGCCTGATGCGCAGGGCGATGGCCTCCATCTCGGGCGTGGCGGCCATCTCCAGGTTGAGCCGGCTGCGCACGGTCTGGCGCAGCAGCTCAACATCGCGATCCTGGATGTGGCGCCGGTCTTCGCGCAGGTGCACGGTGATGCCGTCGGCACCGCCTAGCTCGGCCAGCAAGGCGTAGCCGACGGGGTCGGGCTCGACCGTGCGGCGCGCCTGGCGCACG
>VGQR01000428.1 GCA_016882345.1 Cyanobacteria bacterium K_DeepCast_35m_m2_023 | reverse complement strand
GCTGATCACCACCCTTAAGCTGATTGCGGGCAACCACGGTCAGCTCAAATCTCGGAATCCCCAAAGCCCTCCGCCTTCGCGGGGGGCTTTTTGGTGTGCGATGGCGTTCATCAGGCGCTAAGACAGTGGCTTCTGTTGTCCAAGGCACCGGGCCCGCATGCAGGCCGAACAGCTGATTCAGCGCTATGGCCTCAAGCCTCACCCCGAAGGCGGCTGGTACCGAGAGCTGCACCGCAGCCCATTGCTGATGCGAGGTCCTGACGGCAGGAGCCGCTCAGCCCTCACAGCCATCCTGTTTTTGCTGCCCGCCGGAGCGGTGAGCCGTTGGCACCGGGTTGCCGCCGCCGATGAAACCTGGCACTTCGCGGGGGGTGATCCGCTGGAGCTGTTCACCGTGTCAGAGCCCGATGGCGCATTGCAGCGACAGCTCCTGGCAGAACCGACCACCGTCAACGCCTCACCCTTGGCAGTGGTCCCTGCCGGATGGTGGCAGGCGGCTCGCTCCACAGGAGCCTGGAGCATGGTCAGTTGCTGTGTGGGGCCAGGCTTTGAGTTCGTGGATTTCACCCTGCTGCGCGACCTGCCGCAGCAGCAGAGGCCTGCGGCGGTGATGCCTGCATTGCTCTGAGACGACGCCATGGCCCGTCCCTCCTGAAACAGAGGGTGGAACTGGATCAGGAGAACGTCATCTCCTCGATTCATGGAACCAGCTCAGACCGAACGCCTGGTGGCGTCCCTGATCGCCGTGCTGGAGAACGGCACGGCCCCCTGGCGACGTCCGTGGGATGCCGCGGCACCGGGCCATCACGTCAATTTGCGTTCAGGTCGCCGCTACCGCGGTGTCAATCCGATTCTGTTGACCCTGGCAATGCATGGGCGGGTGGCCTCCCTGCCTTACTGGTGCGGCTGGGGTGAGGCCCGCACTCTCGGACTCTGGCCGCGCCAGGGAAGCAAGGCCGTCATTGTGCTCAGGCCCCAGACGCTGGGCCGCCGCCGTCCCCTTCGCTGCGCGTTGAGTGCGGCAACAACCGACCACGACCCAGCCTTGGCTGGCTGGGTCAGCTATCGCCCAGTGCCGGTCTTCAATGCGGCCGACTTGGAGGGCGAGGCCTTGCCGCGTCTGTTGCGGCAACGCAGCACCAAGGCCCAGGCGGCGCTGCGCAGCGAGCCAGAACGGCTTGCGGCGGCCGATGCGTTGTTGCAGGCGTGGCCGGTGCCGGTCAGCCATGGCAGCAACCGCGCCTGTTATTTGCCTGGTGCCGATCGCATTGTCTTGCCGCCCCGTTGTGCCTTTCACAGCTCCGCAGCCTTTTACGCCACCTGGGCTCACGAGGCAGTCCACAGCACCGGCCATGCCAGCCGTTTGGCCCGAGACCTCGCGGGTTCACCGATCAGTGCGCGTTATGCCCGCGAAGAACTGGTGGCTGAGCTTGGATCGGTGCTGTTGGGTGACCGTTTGGAGATTGGCAGTGACCTGGCCAATCACGCCTCGTACATCGCCAGCTGGATCGACCTGTTGCAGCAGACACCGCGCTTGCTGCTGCAGGTGCTCAGCGAAGCCCGTCAAGCGGTCGATCTGATCGTTCCCGAGACTCGCCCCTAGGTGGCTGAGGGCAAAACCATCGAGTGGGTGCAAGAGCCGGTGACTGGATTTGAACCTGCGACCTACTGATTACGAATCAGTTGCTCTACCGCTGAGCTACACCGGCGCGGCCCTCGAACTTACCATCTGAGCTTAGGCTCAATGGTGATTCCGTGGCGCAGAACCGCAGGCCTCTCGATCCCGATCTCAGGGCCAGGTTGCTCAAGGAAGCACAAACCCCCTGGCGCGGCCTTCGACGCGGGGTCTGGGTCGCTTTAGCAGCCTCGGCTGCCATTGGGCTGGCCACAATGGCCATGCGCTCGGCCGCCGGCTCTGAAGTGGCGTCAACCGATGTGTTGATCCAGCTCGCCGCCGTTGTTGTCTTCGGTGGACTGCTCTGGTTCGACCGTAACCGCGACGTCTAAGGGCTCAGCGGCATCGACATCGCTGGAAGCCAACGAAGCCAACGGTTCCTCAGGGTCAGCCAGGGTCTGGGTCGGGGCTTCTTGGTCCTGTCCACCCGTCCCGATCGCTGCGCTGGGTTCAGCGGCGGGTCCTGGCGTCGGTAAGTCAGGTTGATCTGGCTCTGGCTCGTGCTGGAACAACGGGTCAGCTTTGCTGTCGTGGCTGCGCTCGGCCTTCGCTACCGGTTGGGGTAGCTCCAGGGGCCGCAACAGCAGCAACGGCATGCCGAAATTGCTGCGCTCCTGGTTCAGCGCCGCAGCGCTGAGCGGTTCGGTGGCAGCCAATTGGGCCGGGCTACGGCTCAGCAACCAGGCGGCCTGGACCAGCTGCTGCCATTGCCACACCATCAGCGCCAGCAGCGCTGCAGCCAGCATCAGACTGCTCAAGCGGCCGGCGTGTTGCAGCGGGCTGTAGGGACTGGCCAGCGCAGCGGTCGAATCGAGCCAGCTCAACAGCGGCAGCAGGGCCACCACGCCCGCCGCAAACAGCAGA
>VGQR01000427.1 GCA_016882345.1 Cyanobacteria bacterium K_DeepCast_35m_m2_023 | reverse complement strand
CGTTCAATCTCACAGAGAAGCGTCACTCAAGCCACCACAGTACGCGAGCGACAGCCGCTCAGCGCATAGAGAAAATGGAAAAAAAATATTTAAGGCTCGCAGAGCGTCAGCTCAGGGAGGCGCTTGAGGACACACCCGTCGTGATGATTCATGGGCCGAGGCAGTGTGGGAAGACGACGCTCGCTCAGCAGATGAGCGCGCGCGAAGAGGGCTATGAGTATCTCACCCTAGACGATGAGGCCGTGAGGACCGCGGCGGAGCTTGACCCGATGGGCTTCTGTTTACGCCTCCCGCCAAAAGCGATCATTGATGAGGCGCAGCGCGTCCCGCGCCTCTTCACGGCGATCAAGTACATCATCGACCAAGAGAGGGCGCCGGGGCGGCTGATCTTAACGGGGTCTAGCGACGTCATGTCGCTCCCACAGGTGAGCGACTCGCTCGCGGGGAGGGTAGAGGTCATCAGGCTTCATCCGCTCGCGCGCGCTGAGCTCAGAGGAGAGCGAGAGGACGAGCTCTTGATCCAGAGGCTCTATGGAGGTCATCTCAGCGAGCTCACCTCAAGGAGCTATGAGCGCCTGGGGGCGGGGTTGAGTGAGCTGATCGTGAGAGGGAGCTTCCCCGCGGCGCTCGCTCGCCCTCATGAGCGACGCGCGCGGAAGTGGTACACGGCTTACGCGCAGGCCCTCGTGCAAAGGGACATCCACGGCCTCGCGCACATCAGAAAAGCCGAGGCGGTGCCTAAGCTCTTAGAGGCGTGCGCCTTAATGAGCGCTCAGACGCTCAACCTCGCGAGCCTCAGCTCAGCCCTGTCGCTCACACAAGCCACGCTCAAAGAGTACATCTCTCTCCTCCAGCAGCTTTTCTTAATCGACGAGCTGCCTGCCTATCACAACAACCACCTTAAGCGCCTCACCAAGACCCCTAAGCTGCACCTCGTCGACACGGGCTTAGCGTGTGCGGTCATGGGGCTCACGAGCCAGGCGCTTGAGCGTGATCGCGCTCGGCTTGGTCACTTGGTAGAGACCTGGGTCTTTCAGGAGCTCACACGGCAGGTGAGCTGGCTTGATGACCCCTTAAGGCTCTCGCACTACCGCACAAAAGACCAACTTGAGGTTGATGTGGTGATCGAGAGCCCCCGAGGGGTGATGGCGGTTGAGGTGAAGGCCTCCGCGTCGCTCACCTTCGCCGATTTCAAGGGGCTCGCCCAGCTCCGCGACCAGCTCGGAGGTGGGTGGTTAGGGGGTGTGTTGCTGTATGATGGTGAACGGGTTGTGTCTTCAGGGGATGGGCTGTGGGCTGTGCCGCTCTCTGCGCTCTGATCTTGAATCTTGATTGAGCGCACAGATTAGATGTTTATTAGATATTTGAGCACATGAGCGCGTTGTGGCGCTCACCTCAAGGCGCTTTACCTCGCTCAAGGCTTTGAGTGTGCTCGCCGCTGACTTCGCTGGTGTTTTGGCTGAGGCTCATGGCGATCAAGCTCCGTGATCAGCACCACGATGCCAGCGCTTATTTGTCTGAGGGCGTGGTGGTGAGGGCGTTGAGGGTGAAGGCGGTTAGCTCGGGGTCTTGCCGTAGCCGCCTGCTAGGATGAAGATGATGGTCTGGATGCTCACCATGTCTCTCACCGCTAGCTCCTCATTGGTGAAGTGCTCTTCGATGAAATCTTGGATTTGTTTGTATCCTTCGCGTATCGCGATGTATGTGTTGAAGTTTAGTTGAGGGGAGTATCGCTTGTTTATGCTTTTCATTCCCATTAGACCAAACACTGATTTAATTCTGCGGGGCTTTACAAATGGAAACCTGGTAGGGTCTGCTAAGAAAAGGATTTGAGAGGCGATTGTCCATGTCGTTGGTGGGGTCATTTTTTTAGTAAAGACGTCCGACTTAAGATTTCTCACCGCGTCAAAGTAGTCTTCAAGCGCTTTTTCGTCAAAACCCTTATCCAAGACAACCGCCAGGGTCTTAGCCAAGTTTAAGGCGCGCTCATGGTCTTCAAGAGCTTTAGAGAGCGCCGCGCTCTCTGTGCTGTGTAGTAGGTTTAATCCTGAGTTGACACGCTTGATGAGGCTAACCGCGCCATGGGGGTCGGTGCTTATTAGGTCTGAGAGGCTTTGGTTGTTAAGCCCTGCTAGCCATTGGCGGTGCTTGTTGTATTTGTATCCATATTCGCCTTCGTGGTGGATTGTGCCGAGGAATCCCGTTAGAAAGTCTACTATGCTTGCGGCTTTTGAGTGACTGATGGGTGGGTCTTTTTTGATCACTTTGGTTCCTTGTGTGTAATCAAGATGGAGATGTTTACGTGTTTTTTAACACACTGCAAGTGTTTTTTAATAGAGCCACACCCCAAAGGGTGCGGAAACCGACCAGCCGTTCAATAGAGCCACGCCCCAAAGGGCGCGGAAACACAAAGTGGAATCCCGCCGGCTACCCCGCCAACGCGGCTTCAATAGAGCCACGCCCCAAAGGGCGCGGAAACAAGTGTCGCCGTCGGAGACGCACCCCGACCACGCTCAGCTTCAATAGAGCCACGCCCCAAAGGGCGCG
>VGQR01000426.1 GCA_016882345.1 Cyanobacteria bacterium K_DeepCast_35m_m2_023 | reverse complement strand
CCGGCCGCTCACCTCACAGGTGCCCAGCCCCGCCGCCGCCAGACGATCGCGCAGCAGCTGCACGGTCACAGCCAGGCGCTCTTCCCGCTCGCTGCGCTTGGTGGCGACCTGCTGCTGCACGTCGCGATAGGCCTCGGGCTCGAGGATCTTGAAGGCCAGATCCTCGAGCTCCCACTTGAAACGGCCAATGCCCAGACGGTTGGCCAGCGGGGCGTAGATCTCGCGCGTTTCGCGGGCGATGCGCTGCTGTTTCTCGGGCTTCAGCGACCCGAGGGTGCGCATGTTGTGCAGCCGGTCGGCCAGCTTGACCAGCACGACGCGGATGTCACTGGCCATCGCCAAAAACATGCGGCGCAGGTTTTCGGCCTGGGCTTCGGTCTTGTTGGTGAAGTGAATACCACCGAGTTTGGTGACCCCTTCGACCAGGGCCCGCACCTCGGCGCCGAAATGCGCCTGGACCTCGTCGGGGGTCACGCCGGTGTCTTCGACCACGTCGTGCAAAAAGCCCGCGGCGATCACCCCGGCGCTGGCACCGATGTCGCGCAGCAGGTCGGCCACCGCCACCGGATGCACGATGTAGGGCTCGCCACTGGCGCGAACCTGGCCGTCGTGCAATTGGTAGGCGAAATCAAAGGCCGAAGCCAGCAAGGCCTCGGCGTCGGTGGGGCAGCTCTCCCCCACGCCGGGGGGGACGTGTTCGATGCAGCGCTGCAGCCATTCGGGCAGGGGGATGCCGTAATCAGCCGGCGACGCAATCGGTCCGCCGCGGCGGGCCCCGATCTCGTCAGGGCTCACGGGGCGGCCAACAACCGCGGTGGACGATTCCGGTACCGCTTTGAGCATCCCGGCTTGCAGGTGTTCCCATCGTATGCAGCAGGACGCAGCATGGGTCCGTTGTGCGCATCACCCCACCGCTCATGGGCGACCGTGCCGTGCTGCAGCTCATCGACCTGGTGGTGCAGTACCCGCAGGCCCCTGCGGCGACCCTGACCGGCCTCAGCCTGCGCCTGCGGGCAGGCGAGAGCCTGGCGCTGGTGGGCCCTTCGGGCTGCGGCAAGAGCACGGTGGCCCGGGCGGTGCTGCAACTGCTGCCGGCGGGCAGCCGCTGCCAGGGCGAGCTGCAGCTGGCGGGTGTCGACCCGCGCCGGGTCGCGCCAGACGAGCTGCGCCGCCTGCGCGGCGAAGCCGTGGGACTGGTCTTTCAGGACCCCATGACCCGGCTGAACCCCCTGCTCAGCATCGGTGAGCATCTGCGCGACACGCTGCAGGCCCACCAGGGCGAGCAAACGGCGCGGCAGCGGCGCCAACGGGCCGAAGCCCTGCTGGCGCGGGTGGGCATCAACCCCCAGCGCTACGGCAGCTACCCGCACGAATTCAGCGGCGGCATGCGGCAGCGGGTGGCCATCGCCCTGGCCATGGCCCTCAGCCCCCGCCTGGTGATCGCCGATGAGCCGACCACCAGTCTGGATGTGGGGGTCGCCGCGCAGGTGATGGCCGAACTGTCTGGTCTCTGCCGCGAAAGCGGCAGCGCCCTGCTGCTGATCAGCCACAACCTGGCCCTCGCCGGGCGCTGGTGCGACCAGATCGCTGTGCTCGACGAGGGCCGGTTGATCGAGCAGGGTCCGGCCCGCACGCTGCTGCAGCGGCCGCAATCGCCGCTGGCCCAACGGCTGGTGGCGCGGGCGCGGGAACTCGAGGCCAGCCACAGCAGTGCCCCCCAGGCCGCCCCCCAGCTGCTGGCGATCGAGGCCCTGCGCTGTTGGCACCGGCTGGGCGGCCCCCCCTGGCGCCCCCGCTGGCTCAAGGCGGTCGACGGCGTCAGCCTGAGCCTGCAGGCAGGCGAGACCGTGGGCCTGGTGGGGGCGTCGGGCTGCGGCAAAAGCACCCTCTGCCGCGCCCTGATGGGTCTGAACCCCGTGCGCGGGGGCACGGTTCTGCTGGCCGGTCAGGACCTGCTGCGCAGCCGAGGCCAGCGCCAACGGCAGCTGCGGCGTCAGCTGCAGATGGTGTTTCAGGACCCATTGGCATGCCTCAACCCGCAGATGCGCGTCGGTGAGGCCATTGCCGACCCGCTGCTGATCCATGGGCTGGCCAGCCGCAGCCAGGCGCGCCAGCGGGCCCGCGAGCTGCTCAATGCCGTGGGCCTGCATCCAGCGGAGGCCTACGAACAGCGCAAACCGCGGCAGCTGTCGGGCGGGCAACAGCAGCGCGTGGCGATCGCGCGAGCCTTGATTCTTGAGCCGCGGGTGCTGCTCTGCGACGAAAGCGTGAGCATGCTCGACGCCGAGGTCCAGGCCGAGATCCTGGGGTTGCTGCGGGGCTTGCAGCAATCGCTGGGCCTGGGGCTGCTGTTCGTGACCCACGACCTGGCCGTGGCCAGCGGCTTCTGCCACCGCGTGATCGTGCTCGACGGTGGTCGCATCGTCGAAACAGGTCCAGGCCGTCAGTTGCTGCAGAGCCCGCAAAGCGAGATCACCCGCCGCCTGGTTGCGGCCAGCCCGCACCTGCCCTGATCCAAGCCTCGACCCATCAGCCGGATTGCTCGGCGAGCACCTGACTCATT
>VGQR01000425.1 GCA_016882345.1 Cyanobacteria bacterium K_DeepCast_35m_m2_023 | reverse complement strand
GCGGGCCGAGAGCTCCTTCTTCGCCTTGGCTGTGAGCCTACGGGGCGTTCGCGCGCGCTTGGAGAGCTTCGCGAGCGCTCTGAGAAAAATGAGCCAGGCCCAGCAGCCCCGAGCGGAGCTCATGCGGTGGTTGGAGGAGCGATACCTGCGCATCCCCTTCGACCTCACCGAGATCGATGAGACGCAGGAGGAGGACCTCAGCGAGCGCCCTCAAGTCAATGCAGGAGAAACAAGTTTCCGCTCAATCGCTCAGGCGGAGGAGGTGCGGGAGGACCTATCGTCAGCGCAGACCGCGCGCCTGACGCGTCTCAAGGCAGTGGCGGATATCGTGACGACTGATGATGTAGCAACACGCGTGCTGCGGTTCATCGCGGAGGATGAGGTTAACGCCGATCAGCTGGTCATTGATGCCCTCCTGGGCGCTTTGTCCTACGAGCTCGACGCGCATGACAGCAAGGCCTTGGTCATCACGCGGCTGCTCCGCGACTACCAGGCGGAGCGGCTCGTCGAGGACGCTGAGTACAAGATGGCGGCAGAGGGGAAGCAGAAGGTCATCGTCGTCGCGGGATACGCTGATTCCGCGGTGCGTCTCTTCCTGCGCGCCATACACGCCTGCCCGACCTCCCGCGTCGGTTTAGCCCTCGGCGGGGGCGAGGGGTGGCTCTACACGCCAACCGCCGCGCCGTTTAACGATCTGACGCTCCAGGAGTGGGAGACCTGCACACGCCCCCAAGACCCCGCGCAGCTCCAGCTCTTCCTCTCAAGAGAGCTTGATCGGAGCACGAACATGCTCTCAGGGCGCGGGCGGCGGCTTGCTATCCTCAAGCAGCGTGATGCGCTCGTCGAGGTAGAGCGCGAACAGCTCATCAAGGCGTTCGCCCCTAAGGCCCAGCACATACAGCCTGACTCTCCCCTTCTGCGTGCAGGCGAGATCGACATCCTGGTCGGCTCTGACGCGATCAGCGTTGGGCAGAACCTGCAAGACGCCACCGTGGTCATCCACGGCGATCTCCCGTGGCAGCCGATGACGCTTGAGCAGCGCATCGGGCGTGTGGACCGTCGCGGCGGCGGTCGCCCCGACGCGGAACAACAACAGATCGTCGACGCCCACTACATCTGGAGTCACGACGCGATTGATCAGAAGCTCCAGCTTCGCGAGCTGCTCAAAAAGAAGGTCAGGGGCGTGATCGAGGACACCGACTTCGACGATCACTTGCTCCAAGAGCTCAAGGGGGAGGTTGAGGCGGCGCGGCTACGGGGAGCCCCCGCAACAGCGCGAGTGGCTGAGCTCCTCGAAGCACGCCAGCGCGCCAGCACTCAGGGGAAGTCGGGCGGGGACGAGTTTGGGGGGGCACTCAAGACGAGCCAGGGGCGCGCCCTCCTCCGCGAGTGGCGCACCCGTGTAGAGCCGCCGCCGCTCCAGTCTCCGCCCACACAAGACGCTGCGTTGGGCGTCGGCTTGGGGATCGCGGAGGACGCACGCGGCTCACGCTGGCTCTGCACTTTACTGCTCCAGCCCCTCGACCCTCAGCGGCAGCCACTCGGAGGGCCTTTTCTCGACCACTTCGTCATCAACCTGGGCGAGGGTCAGCGGGCGCAGGTCTCGCAGGACCTGGAGATCGTGGTCCGTGATCTCATCTCCGCGTATGATCAGCGCGTGTCCCCCCTCGCGGGTACTCTCGGCGCCGAGTGGCGTTCGCACATCGAGCGCCTCGATCAGCGGCTCTACACGCTGCGCGACGAGCTGCTTTGCGCGCAACAGCTGCGAATCAAGGAGCGTGTGGAGGCGCAGGAGAGGGAGGCGACGCGCCATAAAGAGCGATGTGGGCGCGCTAAGGCAGCGCTGGGTGAGTGGGTGCTGCAGTGGGTACAGAATCCACTCAAGCATGCGGCTCTTGAGGAAATCAGCGGGGTCGTTGGGGTTCTCCTGCCGCTCCTCTCGGACAACCCTCATCTCGTGGGTGCCCACTCCCCGCGGGGAGATGTGAAGGACGCCCTCGAACGGGCCGCCAGCTATCCTGATATTTTCCTGAATCAACTCAAGGGAAGAGACGACAAGCTGCTGATCCCGAACGACTTAACGCAGGAGTCGCTCGCTCTCGCTTCGCCCACTGCAGAACAGGTCGCGTGGGCGGACCTCGAGGTCCAGGTCCTCGCCGTCGCTGCCGCCCCTGCTACCCCGAGCAACCAGAAGGGCGGGTGACGGGATAATTCCTCCCGCGCAGAGCTCAAAATGACGGGCTTTTTACACGATACGGGCGTTCCTTGTACAGAAAAAGGCTGATCGTTTCGGGCTTTTTTGACGGGGGCTGAGCGCCAAACACACTCGGCTCTCCAGTCGTGACCTAGGTGTGCTCATTTTGGATTTATCCGTCAGATCACCGACGCGATTTTGTAAAAAAAACAAATACTTGTGATGTAGAAACTGGGTTTTGCTGGAACGGTTTTGCAGAGACAGGGTTCTGTTTCAAAGAAATTGGTTTTTTATCTGAACATTCGTTCAAGAGGGAGGGCGAGGCCTTGCCGCCCCGTGCGGGTGGGGGATGAGCGGGGGCGGGGCGGGGGCGCAGGGC
>VGQR01000424.1 GCA_016882345.1 Cyanobacteria bacterium K_DeepCast_35m_m2_023 | reverse complement strand
CTGTTTGGTTCGATCCTTCGTGCTGCTTATGACAAAGGTCTGCCCAAGGATCTTGTGACTACGTTGTTTCCTTCCATTGGCTTCTTCTTTTTAAGTCTAGTTTGGTTTGCTCTTGGAGTTAAGGCGTTTTTGCGGTCGAACACTGCATCTGTTTGGCTTTACTGCTGGTTGATTAATCCGGCTGGGCTTTTCTTCTTTCTGATGTCCGGCAATATCTTTAGGAAAGATGTTGTCTTTTTATCCTTGCTGTTAGCTGGATTCTATTGCCTGGTCCAGCTTCTTTCCAATGCTTTGCGGCCGACTAGCAGTCTTCTGCTTTATGGCGGATTTCTCTCGGTGAATATCCTTCTGATTGGATTGCATGAGGGTCTCTATCTCTTTTTGGCTGTGCCACTTTTTGCGGGCCTTTCGTTTAGATCATTCTCCAGCGCGCTTCGCGAACGCTCAAAAAGAATTGTTTTTTTCTTTTTGCCTTTGCTCTTGGCATCTCAGGGATCGCTCCTTTCTGTCTTATTTAATGGCAGCCCTGAGCAAGTCCTCGCATTATGTCAATCATGGTCAACGGTCTGGCCAGCAGAATGCATTAGTGCCAAAATCAACGATTACGGCGCCTTGTCTGCCTTGGGCTGGTCATCCAGGGAGGCCTTGGCAGTTTCAGGCCTGCGCAATCTTCTCTCCGTCTTGGCTCCATTCAACGTAGCCGCCTTGATTGTTTTCCCTGCTCTAACAGGTGTGGTAATTCATTCTCTTGCGGGAAAGTCAATCGCCCGCGCCTATGAGAAACTCCTGGCATTTCTGTCTGTTCCTTTCTTGGTTTTGCTCCTTGTTGGCTGTGATTGGGGTAGATTCTTGTCCATTTTTGTTGTAATGGCCTCTGTTATTTCCCTGTCTGCCCCTGATTGTGTCCGCGCCAGCCTGCCATCAATCCGTATATCATGGCCACTTTATTCATTGGTGAAGCGTTTGTTCCTTGGAAACTGCAACCAACCTGCTGCTCAAGCTTTTGCCTTAGGTTCTAATTCTAAAGTCTCTATTTCAGCCATCTTTACCGTGTTTGGGCTCCCTTTGATCGGCTATGGCTCTTTGGATCAGTTGTTTGCGTTGGGGGTCTGGCATCATGCTTCTGATCGGATTGTATGGATACTTCAAGTATTCTTTTCGCAGTCGATTGCTAGGTAATCACTTATAGCCATATTCCTTCCATCTCTTTGTCGAGCTTCCTTCTGTATGGCATAAACTTTATTTTATGAGTTTTTTGGCAGGTCTCAACGAAGCCCAGCGCCGGGCGGTGGATCACCACGAGGGCCCGCTCCTGGTAGTGGCTGGTGCGGGCAGCGGCAAAACCCGCGCGCTCACCCATCGCATCGCGCACTTGATCGGGCACCATGGGGTGGATCCCGCCGAGCTGCTGGCGGTGACCTTCACCAACAAGGCTGCTCGCGAGATGAAGGAGCGGTTGGAGCTGCTGTTGGCACAGAAGTTGGCCCAGAGTCAATTCGGGCAGCCCTGGAGCACCCTGGCTGCGGTCGATCAGCGCCAGCTTCGCTCTCGGATTTACCGGGAGGTGATCAAAGACCTCTGGATCGGCACCTTCCATTCGTTGTTCGCGCGGTTGCTGCGCTTTGATATCGACAAGTTCCGTGATCCAGATGGCCTGAGCTGGACCCGCCAGTTCTCCATCTACGACGAGGGTGACACCCAGAGCCTGGTGAAGGAGATCGTGACCCAGGAGCTGGGTCTGGATCCCAAGCGCTTTGAGCCCAAGAAGGTGCGCTGGGCGATCAGCAACGCCAAGAACCAAGGCTGGATGCCGGAGCAGCTGGAGGCTGATGCAGGCGGCCAGCGCGGCAAGTTGATGGCGGAAACCTACCGGCGTTATCGGCGTGCTCTGGCAGCTAACAACGCCCTTGATTTCGATGATCTGCTCTTGCTACCCGTGCAGTTGTTGCGCCAGCACGAGCAGGTGCGCCACTACTGGCACCGTCGCTTTCGCCATGTGCTGGTGGATGAATACCAAGACACCAACCGCACTCAATACGAACTGATCAAGCTGCTGGTCACCGATGGCCGCGATCCAGAGGCGTTTGACGATTGGAGCGGTCGATCCGTGTTCGTGGTGGGGGATGCCGATCAGAGCATCTACAGCTTCCGCGCCGCCGACTTCACCATCCTGATGGGGTTTCAGGATGACTTCGGTGATGGGGTGGCGGATGACACCACCCGCACGATGGTGAAGCTTGAGGAGAACTACCGCTCCACCGCCACCATCCTCGAGGCGGCCAATGCGCTGATCGCCAACAACAGCGAGCGCATCGACAAGGTGCTGCGCCCCACCCGCGGAGAAGGGGAGTTGCTGACCCTCACCCGCTGCGACGACGAGATCGCCGAGGCGGAGGCGGTGGTGCATCGCATGCGCACCCTGGACGCCGCCAACCCCGAGTTGTGTTGGGGCGATATGGCTGTGCTGTATCGCACCAATGCCCAGTCGCGGGCGATGGAAGAGTCGTTGGTGCGCTGGGGGATCCCCTATGTGGTGGTGGGGGGCCTGCGCTTCTACGACCGCCGCGAAATCAAAGAT
>VGQR01000423.1 GCA_016882345.1 Cyanobacteria bacterium K_DeepCast_35m_m2_023 | reverse complement strand
GCGGAATCCCCGGTGGTCAACTGATGACCACCACCCACGTCGAAAACTTCCCCGGTTTTCCCGATGGGATCTTGGGTCCAGATTTGATGGATCAAATGAAGGCCCAGGCGGTGCGCTGGGGCACTCACCTGATCGAGGCTGATGCCGAAGCCATCGACCTGTCGCAGCGTCCCTATCGCATCACCGCCGAAGGCCAGGTGATCGAGACCCAGGCCGTGATCCTGGCCACCGGCGCCAGCGCCAACCGCCTGGGCCTCCCCAGTGAGGAGCGTTTCTGGAGCCAGGGCATCAGCGCCTGCGCCATCTGCGATGGCGCCACTCCCCAATTCAGGGATGCCCCCGTGGCCGTGGTGGGCGGTGGCGACTCGGCCTGTGAAGAAGCCGTGTACCTGACCAAGTACGGCAGCCATGTGCACCTGATCGTGCGGGGCGAGACGCTGCGAGCCAGTGCCGCCATGGCCGATCGGGTGCTGGCCAACCCCGCGATCACCGTGCATTGGAACCGTCAGGTGGCCGATGCCCTCGGAGGCGACTGGCTCGAGGCCATCCAGCTGCGCGACAGCCGCAGCGGAGCCCTGGAAGAGCTGGCCGTCAAAGGACTCTTCTACGCCATCGGTCACACCCCCAACACCCGTCTGGTAGCAGGACAGCTCGAACTCGATGCCAAGGGCTATCTCGTGACCCAGCCAGGTCGTCCCGAGACGAGCGTGGAGGGGGTCTATGCGGCCGGTGACGTGGCCGACGCCGAGTGGCGCCAAGGCATCACTGCCGCCGGCAGCGGCTGTCAGGCGGCTCTGGCCGCCGAACGCTGGCTCAGTCACCACCAGCTGGCGGTGACCGTCAGCCGCGAGCCCGTCGATCCCCAGGTCGTGGGCGAACCGAAGCACACGGCCGTCAGCGACGAAGCCAATTACGACCCCAATGCCCTCTGGCAAAAAGGGAGCTACGCCCTGCGCAAGCTCTACCACGACAGCACCAGGCCGCTGCTGGTGGTCTACACCTCACCCACCTGCGGTCCCTGCCACGTGCTCAAGCCCCAGCTCAAGCGGGTGCTCGACGAACTGGGTGGGCGGGCTCAAGGGGTTGAGATCGACATCGAAGCCGACCAGGAGATCGCGGTTCAGGCCGGCGTGACCGGCACCCCCACCGTGCAGCTGTTCTTCAACAAAGAGCTCAAGCAGACCTTCCGCGGTGTCAAACAGCGCAGTGCGTTCAAAGGGGCGATCGAAGAGCTGATCGGCGTCCTGGCCTGACGAAGCCAGCGACTCAGCGGCGGCGGGGACCGCCAGGACGATTGCCACCGGGGCGGGGGCCGGCTGCACCGGCGTTGCGCTCGCGGTAGGTGATGCGGCCGCGGGTCAGGTCATAGGGGCTGATCTCGACCAACACCTTGTCGCCGGCCAGCAACTTGATGCGGAACTTGGTGAGCTTGCCGGCCGCACGGCACAGACACTGGTGACCGGCAGGCTGTTCGAGGGTGACGAGGTAAAACCCGTTGCCCTGCTCCTTTTCAATCACGCCGGAGGTCTCGATCATGCGGTTGAGCGCCCAACCCATCTTGATGTTGAACTCCAGCTTAAGGGCCCGCTGAGGTGACCACCCTGCTGTTCCACAAGCCCTATGGGGTGTTGAGCCAATTCAGCCCCGAACCCGGCAGCAGCTGGCAAACCCTGGCCGACTACATCCGCGTGCCAGGCGTCTACGCGGCCGGACGCCTCGATGCCGACAGCGAGGGGCTGCTGGTGCTGACCGATGACGGCCTGTTGCAGCAACGCCTCACCGACCCGCGCTGCGGCCACTGGCGCCGCTACTGGGTTCAGGTGGAGGGCAACGCCGGCGCCCAGCCCGCAGCAATCACCCAGCTGCAGAGCGGGGTCTTGATTCAGGGGCGCCCCACCTTGCCAGCGAGGGCCAGACTGCTGAGCGATACCGACATTGAAGCCGCCGGCATCGGTCAACGCACCCCCCCGATTCGTCAGCGACGGCAGATCCCCACCAGCTGGCTAGAACTCGAACTCTGCGAAGGCCGCAACCGCCAGGTGCGGCGCATGACCGCAGCCGTGGGCCTGCCGACCCTGCGGCTGATCCGCATGGCAATCGATCTGATGGACGGTGATGCCCCCCTCAGCTGGGCGGGGCTGGAGCCGGGAGGCTGGCGCCAGACCAACCCCATCGAATGCCAGCGGCTCGCTGGCATTCGGCGGCGGGGCTGCGCCAGACGAGGCAGCCAAGGCATTCCCAGTCAAGGCGTTGTCCGTCGCTCACCGGGACGGGGAGGCCTGGCCGGCGGCGGAAAGTCAGGCCATGGGGCCGGTGGGGGATAGGGCGGCTTGGCGCTCAGCAGGCGCAGGGGGCTTGACGTCATAGGCCTCACGGTTCAGTTCACGCTCGAGGGCATTGACCCGCATGGCGCGCAGACAGAACTTGCAGCCTCCGGTGGTCTTCAGGTGCTTTTCGGGCGTGATGGTGATCTGCTTGACGGGATGCTCGCGGCAGCGGATCTTGATCGGCGACTTGTAGCTCCTGTAAACGATCTCGCTGTAGTCGTACTGGTTACCAAAACGCGCCTTAGCCCGCTCGAG
>VGQR01000422.1 GCA_016882345.1 Cyanobacteria bacterium K_DeepCast_35m_m2_023 | reverse complement strand
ATCGCTGAGCACCTCGTAGGCGCGACCGATCTCCTTGAACTTGTCTTCAGCGCCAGGGTCCTTGTTGACGTCAGGGTGGTACTGGCGCGCCAACCGCCGGTAGGCCCGCTTGAGGGTGTCGGGATCAGCGTCGCGGCCAACCCCCAACAGGTCGTAGTAATCGGCCATCAGCCGTCCTGCTCCTGGACCCTGTCGTCATCCGCCTGAGGCTCGGACCCTGCCGCAGGACCCGGCCCCATGGAGACCTTGACCAGGGCATGGCGCAGGACGCGGCCATGGAGCTGGTAGCCGCGCTGTAGCTCTTCGATCACCACATCCTCGGGATGCTGCTCGCTGGGCTCCCGCAATACCGCCTCATGCAGGGTGGGATCAAACGGCTCGCCTTCGACCCGCATCGGCGAGACGCCCAGCTGCTTGAACACGTCGACCAGCTGTTTGTAGAGCCCCTGATAGCTGCGGTGCAGGGTCTGGGCTTCTTCGTGCTGGGGATTGAGCTGTTGGCGGGCGCGATCGAAGTTGTCGACGACCGGCAGGATCTCGCTGAGGGTGGTGCAGGCGATCTGCAGCCTTTGATCCTCAAGGTCGCGGCTCTGGCGCTTGCGGTAGTTGTCGAAATCGGCAGCCAGTCGCATGTACTGGCTGTTCAGATTGTCGTGCTGCTCACGCAGCCGGACGAGCTCGCTCTCGAGCTCAGAGACCCGCGCGTCCGGGGCGGTGCCGGCATCGTCGGCCTTGTGCTCGGCTGCGGCCGGCTCGGCCTGGTCACCGAGAGCGGCAGCGTCTGTTTGCTCCTCTGACGCCAGCGCAGACGCCGGCGACTCGACCTGCTCAGAGGCCAGGGACCCGTCGAGACCCGCAAAGGTGTCACCGCTCATGCTGACGCCCACAACAATCGGATCTAGACATGTTGAATTGCCAGGGCTGCCTCCCACAAGCGGCGGAAGCCCGCACCTTTGCAACGCCATGACCCTGACCCCAACGCGCCCCGTCCCTGAGGCCTCTACTGCGGAGCAGCAACGGCTCGAGGTCGAACTGCTGCTGCGGGAACCGGTGTTGTCGGCCGAACAGCTGGCCCAGGCCGACCTGCACCTGGTCGCGAGCGGGCAGATCCTGGACCTTGATCAGGCCCGCAACTGGCTCTGCCTCCCCCTGACCCTCAACAACGGCCAATTGGACGTGGCCATCCCCACGTATTGGGGCATCGAGGAGCGCCAGAGACTGATGCAGGAACTGCAGGGATGTGGCGCTGCAATCCAGCTGCATCTCGCCCTGGCCGCCGACATCGGCCAGGTGCTGGACCACCAGGCCACACAACCATCAAATTCTTCTGTCAACGGCGGACCAGCCCACGAAACCCCGGGCATGGGCCCCTTGCCTGAGACCGACGTCGAGCCCGACACAACGCCCGAAGAGGCTAATGACAACAACAACCTGTCTGCCGTTGAGGCAGCCCGCTCGATCATCAGCAAACTCGACTTGACCGAGAATGCGAACCAGCTTCAGGAAGTCAACGAAGTCGAGGATCTGGAAGCCTCGTCATCCGTTGCAAACACGTCGCCGGTGGTGGGTCTGGTGGACCGCATCCTGATCGAAGCGATCGACATGGGCGCCAGCGACATTCACGTGGAACCCCAGGAACAAAGCCTGATGGTGCGCTACCGGCTCGATGGCGTGCTGCAGAAGCATTTTGAGTGTCTGCCTCAAACCCTGATTCCAGCGGTGACCTCCCGCCTCAAGATCATGGCCGACCTGGACATCGCCGAGCGGCGTTTGCCCCAGGACGGTCGGATTCGGCGGCTGTACAAAGGCAAAAAACGGGACTTTCGCGTCAACACCCTGCCCAGCCGCCATGGCGAAAAGGTCGTCATGCGCCTGCTCGACAGCTCCGCCACGCAACTGGGGCTCGACACCTTGATCACCAGCCCCCCCGCCCGGGCCCTGGTCCGGGACATCGGCTCGAAACCCTTCGGCATGATCCTGGTGACCGGCCCGACCGGATCGGGCAAGTCGACCACGCTCTATTCGCTGCTCGCCGAGCGCAACAGTCCAGGCATCAATATCTCGACGGTCGAAGATCCGATCGAATACACCCTTCCGGGGATCACTCAGACCCAGGTGAACCGCGACAAGGGACTCGATTTCAGCACCGCCCTGCGGGCCTTCATGCGACAGGACCCCGATGTGCTGTTGGTGGGGGAGACCCGCGACCTGGAAACAGCCAAAACCGCAATCGAGGCTGCCCTCACCGGCCACCTGGTGTTGACTAGCCTGCACTGCAACGACGCACCCAGCGCCATCGCCCGTCTCGATGAGATGGGGGTGGAGCCGTTCATGGTGAGCGCCTCGCTGCTCGGGATCGTGTCCCAGCGCCTGCTGCGGCGGGTCTGCAGCCAGTGCCGCGAGAGTTACAAGCCAACACCGGAAGAACTCTGCCGCTTCGGCTTGCTGGCCAGCAGCGAGACCAACGTCTCGTTCTTCCGGGCCCGCACCGTTCCGCCCGGCAGCCCCGGCATCTGCCGCAAATGCCAAGGGTCGGGATACAAGGGCCGCGTGGGGGTCTACGAGGTGTTGCGGATGAACGAACAACTG
>VGQR01000421.1 GCA_016882345.1 Cyanobacteria bacterium K_DeepCast_35m_m2_023 | reverse complement strand
CAAGGGCCACCCCCGCACTTGGATTTCCAAGAGTCGGGCGGGTCGTTAGCTCAGCGGTAGAGCACTCGGCTTTTAACCGATTGGTCCTGAGTTCGAATCTCAGACGACCCATTTTGAGTCTTGCCTTCTGCTGCCTGGCTTCTGCCAATTCCAGCAAGTGTTTTCAGGTTACTGGCAGGGCTTTGAGCCAGGCCGGACTGAGATCGCGAAAGGCTTGAGAAAGCGCTAACTGCGCCAAATGTTTGGGGGTTTCCCCCAAGCACCCCCAAACATCGCGGAACCCCTTGGGGCGCCGTGAGACCGATCGGCCAGCGGCTGGGGAACTCTCCCCATAAAGCCTTCGAGCCATGACACAGGCCAACAGCGCTCTGAGCCACGCCAACGGCGTGTTGCGCGCCCATCACCTGCCCTTCCGGCTGCGGGTAGGGCACAACAGCCGCTGGGTGAGCGTGTACGAAAACCTGCCGGTTCGGCGGGTGCGGGAACGGGCCGTGCGCGGCTGCTCCTGCCAGGACAACCTGGCGATCGAGGCCCTCTGCTTCCAGCTGGTGAGCGAGGCGCGTAAGCAGCCCGACGCCAACCTGGAGCAGCTTCTCAGCTCCCAGGCTGGTGATGCAGACGCTCCATCAGCCCACCTAGCCCCTTGCTGGCCCGAGATCTGCGAGGCGGTGGTGGCCTTCCAGCGCCGCCAGGGCTTGAACATCACTCTGGTGGTGTCCCGTGTCAATCAGGTTGATGGGCCCGCCACCGGATTGTCGTCGGACACTCAGGAGTGAGTGGCATGCATCAGAGGCAGAGAACCTCTGAGGGTTCCGGCGTCGCACACAACCCGCGGGTTTTCGCCCGTCAGCGTCGATAGGGTGATGCCACCGGCGAGGCTTGGATGTCGTACCGCATACGCCTGCTCGAAACCGACGAGGGTTGGTCGGTGAGCTGCCTGGATCTGCCGGGCTGTCACTCCCAGGGTGAGTCGCGCGATGAGGCGCTCATCAACATCCGTGAGGCCATCCAGCTCTGGCTGGAGGTGGAAGCAGAAGAGGCTGGCGTGAAAACGGTGGAGACCTTGGAGCTGGCGGTCTGATGCCGCGGCTGCCAGGGGTCAGTCAGAAGGAAGCCGTTCGGGTCTTTCAGAAGCTCGGTTACCGCGTTGTCCGTGAATCCGGCCACATGATCCTGAGCAATGGCGATCGCCGACTGGTGATCCCGCGCCATGACCCGATCAATGCCATCACCATGGGCGCCATCGCCCGCGATGCAGGCCTGACGCCCCGGCAATTTCGCGAGCTGCTCTGAGCTTTGCCACGGAACCCTTTTGCGCTGTTCGTTGATGCGCGCTAAGGATTCGCGGCGGCTGGTGGTCTGGATCTCCACCGGGATCCTGGGGTTCCAGGCATCACCTTGGCGTTCGACCTTCTCAACTGCAAGGCCTTGCGCTGGTTGTAGGTCCGCGCCAGCGGTCTGCCGGCAATGGAGCGTCAGGTTGACAGGACCTAGAGTTCCGGTGGGTTAGCTGATCCTGACACCTTTAATCAGTCTTCGGCTGAGTCATCAAAGAAGCATCCAGTAGCCCTCTTCTGCGTATGCCCGCAAGGGCAGATTGATGAGGCTGTGAATCAGGGATTGAGCATTCCAGCCGGCCTGGCTCTCGGAAGCTCTGTGAATGGTCGCGGGCAGGGGCAGTCGTGGGTCCAGAGGTGGCTGTTTGATCTCGCCCATTTCCTCGAATTGGCGGCAGATTCGGCCGCTTTTCTGCCAAGACGGTCTCACCATTCACGCCGATTTGTTTGGGGGAGTGTTTGGGGGGTGATTTCTTGGTCCCCTGCGCCGCAAGAGATTTCGGGGCTTCTAAGGGTACTTTGCTCCGGCTGGAATGAGACCGGGGAGGATCGCCGAAAACCGCAGTTGGGTCATTCTCTTGGGACTTGTCCCAAGGAAACCACTGAGCGGCGCTCTGCAGGCCGGGGACAACGCCTACGGCGCGACCAAGCCTCAGGCACAGGCCTTCCCAGGCCCGCCAACGCGCCGAACTTCGGGTCCTGCGGCTCTGTATCCATGCACCAGGGTGCCGCGAACTGTTGCAGTGCCTTGTCCACCGGGTCCCGCCTGCCGCCTGCCGCGTGGCGATGGAGCGGCTGCGCGGCTTGGCGTTGCGCATCAGGCATCGCCTGAGCCATAACCGAGCAGTACTCGCTTCACGGACCAGGAGAGGTCATCACCCCCTGGCCGTCATCACAGCGCAGCGCATGGACTGCACTCCTCACACCGCAGCCCACCCCATATCCCCTCAAAGTCCCAGGCATGGCAGCGTTTTCCGTGTTCTTCTGCGATCAGGAGCGCTGCAGTATTCAGCCGGTGCGGGCGATGGACCCTGAGCACGCCATCGCGCAGGTCCGCAGCCATGTGCCCCAGCTGCGTCGGGTGGCGGCTGTGTCCGATGCATTGCTCGAGGGCGTGGATCCCGAGCAGCTGCTCCAGGAGTGGATCCAGGCACGGGCATGACAAAGCCCCGCCGGGGCGGGGCACTGTGATCAATCGATCAGCGTGATCACGTCTTGTCGGCAACGCTGCGCTACAACGTCGCCGGCGGGGTCT
>VGQR01000420.1 GCA_016882345.1 Cyanobacteria bacterium K_DeepCast_35m_m2_023 | reverse complement strand
ACGCCGACTGAGGCTTGATGAGTTACCCCAGCTCTGGAATGTCATCAAAGGTGACATGAGCTTGATTGGTCCCAGACCGGAAAGACCCGAATTTGACGCCAATCTCGAAACCGAAATCCCTAATTACCGCCTGCGCTACCTCACCCGACCTGGCCTCAGCGGCTGGGCTCAGGTCTGCATTCCCTATGGGGCCAGCATCGCCGACAGCCGCATGAAGCTGAGCTTCGATATTTACTATATCAGAAACGCAAATGTATTACTGGACCTATTCATTCTGATCAAAACAGTGAAGTTGATCATCACCGCATCGGGCTCCGAACCAGACTGATGCAAGCTTTCGACACCTGCAAACCGGAAGGCTGCTCACGTGACGGCTGGAGACTGTTTCAGCTCGGACTGTTTTTTATGCCGACCAGCGCCCTGTTATCAGGACTGGCACTACTGGCTTCATTGACGATCAGGCGCCCTCGCCTGGGGCAGCGACCTGGCACACGCCCACTGACCCGCTGGTTCATGGTGCTGGCCGTTTGGATGACCATCAGCGTTCTCGCGCTGCCGGACAGCCTTGAGATCAAGCTCCGATTGTTCAACTGGGTGCCCTTTTTCTGGATGTTCTGCGCCGCGACTCCCTACCTCTCAACGCCCCAAAGTCGCAAAGCCTTCTGCTGCTCGCTGTTGCTCGGCACCGTTCCGGTGGTCGCGGTCGGACTGCTTCAGGCCCTGTTTCGCTGGTCTGGCCCATGGACGGTCCTGGGTGGCCTGATCGCCTGGGAGATGCCTGCCCGGTTTGCTCAGAACGGCGCAGGAGTGTTCCCCAACCCAAACTTCACGGCCGCCTGGTATGCACTGGTGTTGCCGATGCTCGCTGCAATTGCTGACAGCACCGCTACGCGACTGTTACTGTCCACCCTCGTCGCCGCATTGGCCATGACCGGAAGCCGCACGGCCATGGGCGGAGCCATCGGGGGGGTTTTGTTGCTGTCGTGGCAGCGCTTCTGGAAGCCCGTCGGCGCATTGCTGGCCGCACTTGCCACATTGACGGCGATCGCCCTACGCGCCCCGGCTGGAAGCCTGGCAGGCAATCTGTCGCAGCGCATGACCGGTGGCCTGGCCAACAAGATTGCTCCGATGCTGCAGGGTGCTGGCTCCACCGCGTCAGACGCCATCGCCAGCGGGCGAGAGCCGTATCGCAGTGAACTGTTTGCCCAGGCCGTGGGGTTCGTGCAACAACACCCATGGCTTGGCAAAGCACAGACCTTGGCGGGTCTGGCACCGATCGACTCACCAAAGCTCCTGACCCATACCCACAACATCTTTTTTCAACTGGCGATCGACCATGGGCTGCCTCTGGCCCTGATGACAACGGCACTGGTCAGTTGGGTCGTCATCAAGGCCTGGCAGCGCTCAAGCCATCAAGGCGCGATCGACCGGGCCCTGATCGTCAGCGCCACGATTGCGCTCTGGTTGCATGCCTTTGACATTCCCAGCTTTGACAGCCGCATCAACATGCTCGGCTGGCTGCTGATCAGTAGCTGCTGGGCCCAAAGCAGCGAACAGGTTCACGGCACAACTGGGCCATCGAACACGAGGGCACAGGACGATGACCATCCAGCCGCATGGCCCTGACCGTTGACTGCAGCTGGAAGTAACACCAACGCACGAGAGCGCAAAGCAAACGAAAACCTGCCAAGCCATGACGGCGATAGACAGAGCTGGCCCAAAGCACCATTTTCCACTTCTGACCCGACAAACTGCTTGCGCTTTGCCGGTAAAAAGCCAGTCCTTCATTCAGGCAGCCATACCGCAAACCAGGCCACTCCCGAAACAGATCAAGCCAGAGCAAAAAGTCCTCATGAGGCCCCTCTGGCAAGCGAAGTGGCAGCAACGATGCGTTGATCACAACAGTAAGCATCGGTATAACATTGCCGCCAAGCAATGTGCAGTAATCGAGTTTCAACGGGGGCGAACGCCACTCCCCGATCGAAGGCTTGTCAACATCACGAAAACGTCCATAGGACGAAACAGAGAGATCCAGTTGGTGCAAACGATGAAAGGCCAGTTGGTGGGCAAGTTTGGCGGGATGCCACACGTCATCCACATCACAAAAGGCGATGCACTCTGAAGTAGCCACCGTCAACGCTGTGGCACGGGCCGCCGCAGGACCACGCCTAGCACCAGGCAAACGGCGAGCAGGCATAACAGTAAAGCGAGAATCGGCACACGTCAGCGAGCTCGCCAGACGATAACTGTCATCAGATGACTCATCATCAACAATGAAGGCATGCCAAACCTGACAAGTCTGCGCTTGCAGCATGGCCACATACCCAGGCAGAAAGCGTGCGCCGTTGTAAACCGGTGTAACGATTGAAACGAGTGGCTTCATACAAGCAAGCCAATCAGCCGCGAACGCCACGCCATCAAGCATGGGTAATAGCGTTCCACCGGACGCAACATGTATTTGACTAACTCGGCACATTTTTGTGTCAAAGTTCGCGATGGCTCACTCAGCCTGAGTCGCAATGTTGCCCAATCGGGCAGCCGACTGGAGACACCACCCAAGCGATAACGCACCAGCGGCCTGCTCAAATACAAC
>VGQR01000419.1 GCA_016882345.1 Cyanobacteria bacterium K_DeepCast_35m_m2_023 | reverse complement strand
CGAAGCCTCAGATGGCTGCAGCGTGATGATCGACCTGCAGGCTTAAGCAGGTCTCCTTTTTGTTGGGGTTGACTCCGAATTCACTTTCTCAGGAGGCCCGACATAGCGGTAGCCAAACGCGCGCACGGGACTCGGGGCACCGGCGTAGAGCGGCGGCATCGCCGCGAGTTGATTGCTGCGAAAGGCCCTTTGCCTGAGGCGCTCGTGCATGTCCTGGACGGCGGGCTTCGCTACGGCAGCCCCGACCACCACCCATTCGGCATCGACGCCGGCCGGAAACACGTCCTTCACCGGTGACAACGGCAGATCGTTCAGCCGCTGGCCGTCCACCATCAGCTCAATGGCGTTCTTGTATGGCAGCACATGCTTGTTGGTGAGCACAGCCAGGGGGCACTGATCAATCTGGATCAGGACCCCCGAGCCGAGCGAATCACCCTGGCGAAGCCCCACAACCGGAGGCTTCAGTTCGAGAACACGCTGCCATCAAATGGGCACCTTGGGGATAGCCAGCTGCTGGGCCGCAACTGGTGCCAGCGACGTCAACACCGCCCCCAGGACCACAGACCAGCCGTGAAACCGACAGCTCACCAAGCGGCACCACTACTGGTGCCGACAGCGCTGCCCTGGGAGCGAGAGCTCCTGCCAGGTGCGGCCAAGCGCTCGTCGATGAACTGATTGAAGTTGAGATAGACACGGGCCCCTGTTTCTTGCATCACCCCGGTGACACCGCGCCTGACGTTGAGCAGCCGTCGCAGTGTGGCGCTGGGATCCTGGCCCTTCTTGAGGGTGTACAGGACATCCGCTGGCGTGCAGGGCGAGCTGTCGCTGACCACAGCACAGATCACAGGCTGGCCGGCCACCCGTCCGGTGGTCAGATATTGGAGCTGACCGCTGGCGCGAAACGTCTCGAACCGTTGGGAGACCAGTTCGCAGCGCTTCTCGGGAGTCCAGCCGGATGCGTCGAATTCGCCGCTGGTCCATTTGATGATCGGCACCTCGCCACGGCGGGTCAGGCTCACAGTTGTCGGAATGCCATTGCGCAGCCTGCAGAAAATGCCGGAGCTGGGTCCCTGCTGCGGTGGTTGCGCTTGGGGCGTGGCCGTCGCATCGACCTGGGACTGCGGTGGAGAACTTAGTGTGGTATTCAGGCTGTTGCTCTGCGCAAGTACACCCAGAGAAGGCTGCGTGATGGCGGCCAGGAGGCCACAAGCCAGGGCCATACGTCCTGAACGGCAATCGATGAAATGACGAATGATCATGATGGGGCGTGTTTAGAAATTAACGTTACCGTCATCGACGGGCTGGGCCGGGCGCCGTGGTAGCGGCGTGGGCCGAGGCGGAAGCGCTGGCGTTGCAGGCCTGGAAGTAGTCGTATTATTCTTGCTGTTAAGGTAAGCTTGATAGAGTTCTTTAGCACGTTTTTCTTTGCGCTTGAATTCTTCTTGCTTGCGCATAATTTCCCCTTGGATTTTTTGCTGTTGAGCAAGCGCCTTTTCACGTTCATGCTTCATCAGGGCCAACAATTCCTTATTTTTAATTTCAGCCAGAAAAGGCTTCAGCTTCATAGCGGCCGACTGGGCCTGATAATGAGCCTGCTTGCGCACTAAGCTCGTCTTGGGAGTGGCATCAAGACGCTTGCGAGCAGCGTCAAGCTTTTGGGCTTCATCAATGGATTCGACAATGCCAATAGAACTCACGATGGCCTCATCTTTTTTGTATTGTTCGTACAGTCCCTGCTCGGCAGTGATCTGTTCATCTAAAGAGTCACCAAGGGCCTGAAGCGCAGAAACCAGGGGAGGACTGTAAGTACCACTCTTAAGCTCGGCTTGAAGCTGCTCGACCTCGCGTCTGCGGTTTTCGAGATCAGGAAGAAATTCGGCTTTGTTGCGCTGCTTGGCGATGTGATCCGCCCGTTGGTTGATCGCGGCCTCATTGAGCTTGACCAGACCGAACGATGAGGCAAGCGAGCACTGCATCCCGGCCGGACACGGTCGCCGGCTGCTGACCACCACCACCCCAAACACCAGCAGCAGGCCTGCGCTACCCCGCAGCACGGGACGCCAGATGGCGCCAGGGGCGAGCGAACGGGGCGCCTGGGCCGGGGCGACCGCAGCAGCGTTGGCGGGCTTGGGGGCATCGCCAACGGCGTCGGCCGCAACCGCCGAGCCAACCGCCGAGGGAGCCGCGGATGCCATCACCGTGGCGACCTCCTCGTCGTCCACCGGTCTGCGCAATGCCACGGCAGCCGGAATGGGGCTGGCGGCCTGCGGTTGCAGCTGGGAGGTCTGGTCGTCGGCATCACTGCCGATCAAACCGTTGAGAAACCCCTCCAGCCGCATCACCAGCGCCGGGCTGTAGACCGATTGCAGATCCTGGATCAGGGAATCCTTGAAGGCCAGCTTCTGAGACGGTTGCGTGGCCAGCAACAACTTGCGGAAGACTTCCCGCCCGAACAGATCGCGCAGGGGCACCTTGAGGCTGATGTCGGCACCCAGCAGATCCTGAATCTCGTTGAACAGCCGAGACAGATTGAGTGACTCTGGCTGCTGATTCGCCAGCAAAGTACGGGTCCGTTGACCCAGTTCAAAATCTGCCAAA
>VGQR01000418.1 GCA_016882345.1 Cyanobacteria bacterium K_DeepCast_35m_m2_023 | reverse complement strand
ATCTGCTCGTAGAGCCGCACCAGGGCCGGCGCCATCTTCATCGTCACCGTGCCGGCCACGATCAACAGATCGGCCTGACGCGGGCTGGAGCGAGGCACCAGACCGAACCGGTCGAAGTCGAAGCGGGATCCGATCAGCGCCGCGAACTCGATGAAGCAGCAGGCGGTGCCATACAGCAGCGGCCAGAGGCTGCTCAGGCGAGCCCAGTTGTGCAGGTCGTCGAGAGTGGTGAGGATGACGTTCTCGGAGAGATCCGAGGTGACAGCCGGAGCTCCCACGGGGTTGCAGCTGGCGCCGCGCTGATCGCGCAGGGCACCGATGGAGAGGGCCTCGGCCATGCCGGAGGTTGCAGAGGAGGGGGTCATCTCAGATCAGCTCCACTCAAGGGCGCCCTTGCGCCAGGCATAGGCCAGGGCCACCACCAGGATGGCGATGAACACCAGGGCCTCAACGAAGGCCAGCAACCCCAGGCGGTGGAAGGCCACGGCCCAGGGATAGAGGAAGACGGTCTCCACGTCGAAGATCACGAAGACCAACGCGAACATGTAGTAGCGAATGTTGAACTGGATCCAGGCACCGCCGATGGGCTCCATACCCGATTCGTAGGTGAGGTCCCGTTCACCCGTGCGCGACTTGGGCGACACGATCTTGTTGGTGACGAGCGCCAACACAGGCACCGCCGCCGCGATCAGCAGGAAGCCCAGAAAGGCGTCGTAGCCGGAGAGAACGAACACGGGCTGCAACTGCCCAACCGTTGGGGCAGTCTGGCATCCATGGCCCAGGCCTGGGGCAGCGGCCTCGGCGTTACGGGCGCCGCGTTGGGTGTCTGCAGGCGTGTCCGGGAGTGGTACCAACCTGGGCCAAATGTGGTCGCACAGTTGGACGGTCTCCGGGCGGCAAGCGAGCCGCCGGGTTCCAACTTCCTAGAGTCGCCGCCACCAGCGCCGGATGCCGTGAGCGAGGACCCAATCCAGGAGCAGCCGCCCGCGAGCGAGCCCGAGCCGCAGGCCGAACTAGAGGCTGGTGCTGTGGCTGCGCCTGAAGCGCCCGAGGCACCCGTTGATGATCCCGATACCCACCGATTTGAGTGCCGCAGTTGCGGCTTCGTGTTCGACCCGGGCGAAGGCATCAAAAAGCTGGGGATCGCGCCGGGCACGCCCTTCAGCGCCCTGGATCCGATCAGCTTTCGCTGCCCGGTCTGCCGCAGCAAGACCAAAGCGTTCAAGGACATCGGTCCGCGCAACAAGCCCAGCGGCTTCGAAGAAAACCTGGGCTACGGGCTCGGTGTGAACCAGCTCACCCCCGGCCAGAAGAATGTGTTGATCTTCGGCGGCTTCGCGCTGGCCTTTGCCTTCTTCCTTTCCCTCTACTCCCTGCGCTGAGCACGGCATGCCTCGTTTCCTCTCCTCTCTGGGCGCCCTGGCGCTCTCGCTGGTGTTAGCCCTCGGCCTGAGCGGCTGCGTCAGCACCGGCCTGCCCAGCGCCAGTGCCAGCCCCTGGCAGGCCGTGGACATCCACACCAAATCGAACCCCCTGGCGCTGGCCTTCACCGACAGCCGCCACGGCTTCCTGGTGGGCAGCAACCGCCTGATCCTGGAAACCAACGACGGCGGCTCCTCCTGGCAGGAGCGGGCGCTGGATCTGCCGGAAGAGGAGAACTTCCGGCTGATCAGCGTGGATTTCGCCGGGGATGAAGGCTGGATCGTGGGGCAACCCGGCCTGCTGCTGCACAGCACCGATGGCGGTCAGAACTGGAGCCGCCTCTTCCTCGACACCAAGCTGCCGGGCGAGCCCTACCTGGTGACCGCCCAGGGCAGCAACCGGGCGGAGCTGGCCACCAACGTGGGCGCGGTGTATCGCACCAGCGACGGCGGCAATTCCTGGCAGGCCGAGGTGGAAGACGCTGCCGGCGCCGTGCGCGACCTGCGCCGCAGCCCCGAAGGCCGCTATGTGAGCGTGAGCAGCCTGGGCAACTTCTTTGCCACCTGGAACCCCGGCGACGCGGTGTGGACGCCCCACCAGCGGATGAGCAGTCAGCGGCTGCAATCGATGGGCTTCCAGCCCGATGGCGCCCTGTGGATGTTGGCGCGCGGCGCCCAGCTGCGCTTTAGCCCCGATGCCGCCAACCCCGATGAATGGAGCAAGCCGGTGGTGCCGATCGTGAATGGCTACGGCTATCTCGATATGGCCTGGGATCCCAACGGCTCGATCTGGACCGGTGGCGGCAGCGGCACGCTGCTGGTGAGCAACGACGGCGGCAAGAGCTGGCAGAAGGATCCGGTGGGAGCTCAGCAGCCCACCAACTTCACCCGCATCGCCTTTTTCAACGACGGCAAGGGCTTCGTGCTCGGCGAGCGCGGCTCGCTGCTGCGCTGGGTGGGCTGAGGTGGAGGGGCTGACACCTTTCCCTCTGTAACCAAGGCGCCAGCGTGATCCCGCCTGCCGCCTCGATCGCCCTAGGATCGCCCAGCTGAATGCTCGCTGCTCATGGCCGCCGGCTCAACGGGTGAACGCCCGTTCTTTGAAATCATCACGAGCATCCGTTACTGGGTGATCCACGCCGTGACCCTGCCGGCCATCTTCCTGGCGGGCTTCCTGTTCGT
>VGQR01000417.1 GCA_016882345.1 Cyanobacteria bacterium K_DeepCast_35m_m2_023 | reverse complement strand
TCCAGCCAAGCACTGCCAATCGGCTCACATCCAGCAACTTGCGAGGAGTGCCATCTGGCTTGGCGGCATCCCAGTGGATCGAGCCGCCATAACCGCAGTGCAGCGCCACCAAATCCGCCAACTCCCGGATGCTTAGATCAACACCAGTACCGACATTCAAAAACTCCAAGGGGTGGCCCTGGGCATCACGGGGTGCATCCAGCGCTGCGGGATTCCAGCGCTCCAAACAGAACACCACCGCTGCGGCTAGGTCGTCAACATGGAGAAATTCGCGGCGAGGTGATCCAGTTCCCCAACATGTGACTTCAAGCGTCCCGGCCATCGCTGCCTGGAGAAAGCGCCGCAGTAGCGCTGCCATCACGTGACTGTTAGCGGGGTGATAGTTGTCAGCGGGCCCATAAAGATTGGTGGGCATCAAGCTGAAGGCATCAAATCCATGCTGCGCACGCAGCGCACGACAGAGCTGAATACCAGCGATCTTGGCAATCGCATACCACTCATTGGTTGGTTCAAGCGCGCCTGCAAGAAGAGCCTCCTCACGGATCGGCTGTTCGGCTAATTTGGGGTAAATGCAACTACTCCCGAGAAACAGCAACCGACGCACACCCTGCTTCCAGGCTGTTTCGATCACGTGGTTTTGGATCTGGAGATTTTCAAGCAAGAAATCCGCCGGATAGCTTGCATTGGCATGGATTCCGCCAACCTTTGCTGCAGCGAGTACCACCACCGTGGGGACCTGGCGGGCAAACCAGCGCTGAACGGCTTGAAGATCGCGTAGATCCAACTCAGAGCGAGATGCCGTTAACAAGGCGCCGCCCTGGTCAGTACTGCCGTAACCAGCCTGTTGAAGAGCTCGCAGGATCGCCGAACCGGCCATGCCGCGGTGGCCTGCAACAAAGATCCGATCACCCCTATGGATTAGTGAAGCCGTCATCGGCAATCAGTCCCATCGGGAGGTAGCACCTTCACCGCAGCTGTGGGTGCAGGGGGATTCTCCATGGAGCCGACCACCGAGAAGCCCTCACGGCGCAAGGTGGCTTCCTTTGCAGCCTCCAACTGATCCGCTGCAACCATCTCTTCCACCAACTGCTCGAGGGTTGTGGTGGGACGCCAGCCCAGACGCTGATGGGCCCGGGTGGGATCACCCAATAGTGTTTCCACCTCAGCTGGACGGAAATAACGGGGGTCAATCCGCACCACTACCGCACCGGTATCAACACGGCGACCAACCTCAGCGAGGCCCTCTCCCTCCCACTGGATCGAAGCCGAAGCGCTCCCAGCCCAACCCAACTGCGCAGCACTCAACTCAATGAAACGCCGCACACTCTCCTGACGACCCGTGGCAATCACAAAGTCTTCGGGATGATCCTGCTGCAGCATCCGCCATTGCATCTCTACGTAATCACGTGCATGACCCCAATCCCGAAGAGAGTCAAGGTTGCCCATATAAAGGCAGTCATCGAGACCAGCATCAATACGCGCAAGGCCTCGAGTGATCTTACGCGTCACAAATGTTTCACCACGGCGAGGCGATTCGTGGTTAAACAGGATACCATTGCAAGCGTACATCCCATAGGCCTCTCGGTAATTCACCGTGATCCAGTAGCCATACAACTTGGCTACCGCGTAAGGGCTTCGGGGATAAAAGGGTGTTGTCTCCCGCTGCGGCGTCTCCTGCACAAGACCATAGAGTTCCGATGTGCTTGCTTGATAAATCCGAGTTGAACCCGTGAGTCCAAGCAAGCGAACCGCTTCAAGAATCCTGAGGGTGCCCAAACCATCGCAGTTAGCGGTGTATTCGGGCTCCTCAAAGCTCACTGCCACATGACTCTGAGCACCGAGGTTGTAGATCTCGTCAGGTTGAACAGCACTGATAATCCGGATGAGGTTAGAGCTGTCGGTGAGATCACCGTAGTGCAGAACAAGGCGAGGATCCAACTCATGGGGATCCTGATAAAGATGATCGATCCTGGCAGTATTGAAGCTGCTCGCTCGGCGTTTGATGCCGTGCACTTCGTAGCCCTTATCCAGGAGCAGCTCGGCCAAGTAACTGCCGTCCTGTCCGGTGATCCCCGTGATCAGTGCAACCCGCCCCTTTAAGGCCGCCATTCTTGAAGCCGCTCCAACAATGCATGAACGCTAAGACGTTCCTCGGTCGGCACATCCGCCTCTGAGCGCAAATCTCTCAGCAACACGGTGCTCTGTAGGGCTTCGTCATCACCGATCACCAGGGCCCAGCGTGCTCCGCTGCGATCCGCCCGCCGGAACTGCTTGCCGAAGTTAGCTCGCGTGAGGTCAAGTTCCACAGAGAAACCAGCTTGGCGAAGCTGGCGGGCGAGCTGGAGGCCCAGTGGTTCAGCCCGATCTCCGCGACTCACCACATAAAAGTCTGGCGAAACGACCGAAGAAGGAGGAGTCGCCTGGGACAGCAGAATCGTCAATCGCTCCATCCCAAGAGCCCAACCGATGGCTGACGTAGCAGGCCCGCCCAGCTGTTCCACCAATCCGTCGTAGCGGCCCCCACCACACACTGTGGCCTGGGCGCCGAGCTGATCAGAAGTGATCTCAAATGCCGTGTGGCTGTAGTAGTCGAGACCTCGCACCAATCGCG
>VGQR01000416.1 GCA_016882345.1 Cyanobacteria bacterium K_DeepCast_35m_m2_023 | reverse complement strand
TCACCTGCCATGAGGATCTGTGTGTCTGCCACCCGCAGCTTCATCCTCCTGGCCAGCGCCATGCAGAAGGCTTCGTTGGTCACGCTGTTGTCCACAGCTGCGATGGCCGGTTTGAGGATGTGGGTGCTGGCAGCACTGCCTTTGGGCAAGCCGAGGCGCTGCCCTTCAACCACCACCGGCAGCTTGTCCTGGGCCCCGGCCAAGGAGAGCCGCAGCCCATCGCGTTGTGCCAGCATTGGCCGCTGGGGCAACTCAGCCAGCAGCGTGATCAGCTGCGTTGGAGTCAGCCATTCCACCTCGGCTGGCCCGGGCGCTTGATCTCTGGGAGCCAGGCTCACCGCACCGGCGCAGTCCCCCCCCCGATGGCGGCCAGCAGGCCGAAGTCA
The DNA here is from genome assembly GCA_016882345.1 of Cyanobacteria bacterium K_DeepCast_35m_m2_023. The sequence continues at coordinate 2,227 of VGQR01000416.1, read as the reverse complement.
TTGGCTTGCGAGAGCTGGCACTGCTGGGCAATCTTGCGGCGCAGCTCTCCTTCCGGCAGCAGACCGGCGAGAAACGGCCTGCAGTCCTGGTCGTCGAACGCTTGAACCTGCAGCGGCAGGCTCTGCGACAGAGCGATCACACCGCTTTGCTCCATCCAGCGCCTGTTGTAGCGAAAGCGCAGGCGCCCGTCCTCAAGCCAAAGGGTTCCGGCCTGCTCACCCAGCAGCCACACGCCCAGCTCTTCTGTGGCTTGGTCTTTCATGCTTTTGGCTGAGCGGGGGCAATGCGTAGAACAAGGCTTCCGCCGAGAACTTCGATGAGCTGCATCACGCGGCCCAGCTGCGCTGAGGGCTTGCCCGCTTCCACCTCTCCCACAAACCGCAGTCCCACCCCCGCGGCCAGGGCCAGCTCTGCCTGGGTAAGTCCAAGCGCCTTGCGGCTGCGCCGCAGAGCTGCCCCAAGTTCCTCTGTTGAACCGATCGGATGTTCAGAGGAAGCCCCGACCGCGCGTTCCCGTGCGGGGTTATCAGGGTCAGGGTGGATTGCCATCGTTGAACTGTTACCGAGCGGGAAGATTCTTTGATCCTAGTGCCAGAAGTCTGGAATTCTTCCCGTACGGGATGATGGGCTCAGTTGTCGAAGTCTGTGGGCGGTGATGTGTAGGGCGGCGTGCCGTGCGGGGCTTGGCTCTGCCTGTTTCGTGGTTCCACGGATGGCTTCGTCGTTCAGGTGAAACAGCCTGGACTCATGGTTTGGGGTGGCTACGTTGGTCCTGGGATTTGATCGTCAAGGCTGGATCGCGGTTTTCGCCGCCCTGCTCCTTGCCCTGATCACGCTGTTCACGAGCTACGCCCATGTCGACCTCCTGGGAGCCGCTTCCATCGATCTACCGCAGCAAGCAGGAATTCCTTACATCGCTGCCGCCATGGCGACGGCTGTTGCAGAAGCTCAGTGCAATCTTGTCCGGCTCCAGCTCGACCCCTCCGCCTTCAATGCCAGGCGAGTGAGAGATGTGATTGACCTGTTGGAGGAATATGGTGGTGTGGATTGAACGTTCCTCTCCTGCCTTTCGCTCAGTCTGCTGGCCGAAAGCTGGCTCAATGCGGTCTGTATCAGCGCCCGGTTGACGCCACGTGTTTTTGGCTGTGCAGGGGCCGGACCGCTTCACTTGTGCTCGGCGGTCAGATCGACGATAGCCCTTGATCCAGAACTTCCACGATTTGGAGCACTTCATGTGCACAGCTCAAGGCCTGATCGGCATCGCCCGGATCGAACAGATCCGATGGGGGCGTGGCATCAAGCGGGTAGCGGGATTGAATCGCCATCCGGCTCAGGCTTCGGAGCGGCAGTTCAATCAGCTCACTGACATCTAGGCCTGCATCGTCCAGGCGTCGCACCAGATCATTCAGCACATGTGTGTGAGGTGGCTCGATTCCAAGTTCCAATAAGGCGCCTTTGAGGGCCTTTTCTGCCCCCTGGGATGCGTAGTAGCAAGACTGGGCCAAGAAGCCGTTGTCGCGCGCCAGCTGGGCGAGAGCCAGATCGTTGCGTGCTTGGCGTAACCAGGCATCCGGGCGGGAATTCATGGTTCAATCTCGAGCAGTGGTTGGGCATCGCGGGCCACATGGCGCCAGATCACTGATGGATGCTCCGGCATCTGGCGCCATCCCTCACGATCCAGCGCGATCACATCCTGGGCAAGCCCGTGATCCATCAGGGCATCCGCCCAGCGTTCAGCGGCGGCCTTGCTCGCTGACACCACCAGTAAGTCGGTATCGGAAAGGCCATCCCAGTTGCCCCGCGCCCTGGAACCGAACAAGTAGATCTGATCGGGTTTGGGTCCTGTTGCGTCGGACTTTGAGCTCAGCAGCGCATTGATGCTGGTCTTGAGCTCGGCTAGCCACCGAGCATGGCGTTGCTGGCGCAGCTCTTCAAGGCTGGTCATTGGAGGGCTGTGTTTGAGCTGTGAGGGATGCCTTGATTCTGATGGCGCTGCCATAGGCACACCCCGGTTCTTTGGATGTCGTCCCTTAAGCCCTCGTGGCTGATCAGGTGATCCAGCTGCAGATCGATGCGCCAGGGCAGGAGCAGATCATCCAGCTGCGCGCCCAGCTGCAGGAGCTGCTCCAGGGTCATCGCGGGGGCAGTGAGGCACAGATCCACATCCGATCCCGAGCGATAGCGGCCAAGGGCCCGGGAGCCGTAGAGCACCACCCGTTGCACGGG
>VGQR01000415.1 GCA_016882345.1 Cyanobacteria bacterium K_DeepCast_35m_m2_023 | reverse complement strand
GGCTTGGCCGATCGCTGGCCAACGCAAGGACTAAGTACCCTCAGGCCGCACTCGGCCCTCCAGGGGCGTACGCCCCTGGAGGCAGCTCAAGCAGCTGCAGCATGACCACCCACTCTCATTGCGCCTGGACCAATGAAGGGGGTCACGTCATCTCAGGTGACAATCGCTGGATCAAGCTTGCCGACCTGATCCCGTGGGATGAATTGGAAGATGACTATGCAGCCCAGTTCTGCAAGGGCTTTGGTGCTCCAGCGAAGCCCTTTCGCATGGCCCTGGGAGCTTTGATCATCAAAGCCCGCTTGGGGCTCACGGATGAAGAACTGGTTGAGCATTGTCAGGGTCGGCCGCTGCAAGGGCGGTTTGCCAGGCTGAAGAATCGACAACAGAAACATGGCGTCCAAGCTGGCCAGCCACCTGGTCGATGAACGTCGTCCATGGGAGCTCGTCGGGGTTGCCCAGATTGGTGACCTCAAGGCCCGGTTTGGCCGTCAAAGCAAGCGCCGCAATCGCAGCAGAAAGTTGATCGACCGGGGTCATCTCGACCCCGTTGGGTAGATCGGGAACCAGACTGAGCTGCAGGCCGGCCTTGGTGAACAACCAGAAATGGTTGTTGCTGAAGTTGCTGAAGCCGCTGCTGCTGTCTCCGGTGATGTTGCCCGGCCGTGCGATCACGGCCGTCAGACCATGGTCGCGAGCGGCCGCTGCCACCAGCTGTTCAGCCACCCACTTGCTGAGCACATAGCCCGACGCTGACTGCGATGGATGGGCCTGGGGATCGAGAACTGCTTCAGGGACCTCCTCGGCCCCCGCCAGTTCTTGCCCGACCGCCTCGGTCGAGACCAGGCAGAAGCTGGCGCGGCGCTGCCCCGCCAGGGCCAGGCGCAGCAGCGATGCCGTGGCATCGACATTGCTGGCGCGCAGGGTTGTGTAGGAGTACAAATGATGCACCCAGGCGCCGCAGTGAACGATGAGGTCGATCTGATCGGCAAGCGCCTTGGTGATCGCCGGCTGCAGACCGAGATTGTCGGCGGCCAAGTCACCCAGCACGATCTCCACACGATCCAGATCCAGCAGCAGACCGGCTGATGTGGCCTGGGCGGTCAGCACCGCACGCGCGTTCGCGAGATCGTAACCGCGCATCAGGCAGGTCACCCGGCCGGCCGTCTCCAACAGATCCCTGAGCAGGTAGATCCCCAGAAAGCCACTGGCACCAGTGAGCAGGACATCGGGACGCTGCGGACGCGGCAGCAACAGCGCGATTGGCTCCGTCAGGAGGAGGCCCGCTCGGGCCGTGGCCCAGGCGGCAGCGTTCGGGCCGTCATCTCGTTGGCCCGCCAACGCGGCGACCGTGGGTGCGGCATAAAGATCGGCAGCCGACAGCGCCAACCCCAGCCGTTCGCGCAGCAGCACCTGCAGGCGGGCCGCCAGCAGGGAATTGCCCCCGTTGCGGAAGAAATCGTCGTCGCGACCAAGGCCGCGGATGCGCAGCAGCTCCTCGAAGATCGCGGCGACCGACTGCTCAAGGCCCGGCCGCGGTGGCTCGGAGTCGAAGATGTGGGTGACATCGGGCAGGGCCCGCCGATCCAGCTTTCCGTTGACGTTGAGCGGCAGGACATCGAGACGCACAATCTGCGACGGCACCATGTAGGCAGGAAGCCGGCTGGTCAGGGATTGGCGCAGGGCTTCAGCACCAAGTCAGGGCTGGTTCAAAGTCCGGCATAAAGTCACTTGCCATGGCTGTCAGCATGCGTTGAGGCCGGCTGAGCCGCTGCCCTCCTCTGCTCAACAGGGTTACAGCCGCAACTGATCTCGATCTGATCAGCAACCTCTAGGAGCGTGTCGCACATAGATCCGCGCCCGCCTTCTCCACAGACGCCCTGAAATCTGCCCAGATCCCAGTGGCAGCAATGGATCTGGGCGAGAGAATGGGGCATGGTCAAGCCCAAAACGTTCCGCCCCTGGAATCCCGAGCAGACGTTGCTGCTGCCGCCATCACCAGTGGACTGGTTGCCAGAGAACCACCTGGTGTTCTTTTTGTTGGATCTGGCCAGCGAGCTTGATCTTGAGGAGATCCACGCCGTCTACCGGCAGAAGGATCCGCGGGGCGAGATGCCAACGACGCGGGTGCGGCGTTTGACCTCCCCGTTCACGCGCTCCAGCAGGTTGGTGCTCCAGACCTTGCGCCAGTGGGGCTGCGGGAAGTGTCGGAAGGCCAGCACATCCTCCTTGGCCTCCAGCATGAGCTCGGTGGGCCTGGGGAAGCGCTCAGCCAGCGAGGGGGCCAGGTCATCCCAGCGCGACTCGATCTCCTCAGCGCTCTCCTGGGCAAACACGCTGCGCAGGGCAGCCGTGACCATGCCCTGGTGAGCCTTGGGGACGCGCTGCAGCAGGTTGCGGGCAAAGTGCACCCGGCAGCGCTGCCAGGCGCAGCCCTGCAGCTGCCGCTGGATCGCTTTGGTCAGGCCCACGTGGGCGTCGCTGATCACGAGCTTGACCCCGCTCAGGCCGCGCTGTTTGAGCGAAACCAGGAACTCGCTCCAGAAGCCCTCGTTTTCGCTGTCGCCGACCTTGAGGCCGAGCAGCTCGCGGCGGCCGTCAGCGTTCACGCCCATG
>VGQR01000414.1 GCA_016882345.1 Cyanobacteria bacterium K_DeepCast_35m_m2_023 | reverse complement strand
TAAAGAACAACGGGTTTGTCAGGCTGAATACTAGCATAAAATCAAAATATGAGGCGTAAATGATTGAAAGTGGAACAGGGAGATAATCCTTAGTTGACCGAAGGTTAATTACGAACCAAATCATTAACAGAGCGCCTCCCATCCTAAGATAGTTAGGAATCTGCATTTCTGTTGCATATTTAGGACCATTCGAATACAGATTGGCCTCTAAGGGTGATCCAAATCCTTGTGGAAAAAGCGAAATATTGGTTATGAGCTCTTTAAAAGCGTCTACGCGTGTTGAGGTAGCAGTCCCTATTAAAGTATCTGTAGAATAAAGAGACAAGCCAATTGCATCAGCAAGTGCTAATATTTCGGAGATAATTGAGTTAATTCGTGGAAGAAACACAATAATTCCTGCAACCATTATCGAGATTGATAGAATCAACATGACTATGGATCTTAATGTTACTTTGATTTTAGTTATGGCCTTAATCAACGAGGCTGCCATGGTCTTCATCACTAGAATTGATAAAAAGAAAGAAACTGTAAAAACAAGGCCCCTGGAGCCGGATAAGAACATATTAATGGCGAAGAAAAAAATGATCAGTGCCTGATAGGTACGATACCGTGGTGGTCTTGGTTTGGTTTGATCGATTATTGAGAGAAAGCATGCAAACGATAAAGCAGTTGTAGAGACTAATAAAGGTGACATGGCTCTATCGAACTCATCTGTAGTTGCTTCCAGTACAAAACTCGAACTTACGTCTCCTGTAAAAAATTGAAGTATATCTGAACCAGTCTTTAGATAGACTAATCCACTAAATATTGTTGATATTAGAATGGCCAGTGTCAGAACCTGGAAAGTTCTTCCGATAGCATAGCGGCTTAATTCAATTTTTAAATTAGCTCTTACCTCTTTCTCTTTAGTTTTAAACAATGAAGCTAGTAGTATAATTCCAAACAAGGTAAATCCAGATGAGGCTTGAATCACTTCTAGCGGAGGATAGTCTTTTATAAACCCGAGTAATAGTGCAGGAAGAGATAAGAAAAGTAGACCAAGCCAACGATTCTGTCGGTTGTGCAGCGATTTTGGCATTCTTAATAACAATAATACCATACTCATGCATGCGAGTGCTAGCTGTGGCAGACCCCAGGCAAAAAAAGCGATAAATAAGGAAACAATCATTTTAACGGGAGACTTTATTGCATAGACGTTCAAAATTGAGAAGCCTTACATATCGAAAGAAGTCAGTCTTACTGGTTAGTGGGCATAGGTGACTTTTAATTATATAACAACTATAAGTACCGTTTCGGGCGAAGGGGATCAAGGCACTTGATGAGGCAAGCACAGTAATGCAAGAGGTATTTATTTTGACATTGTAGGTAATAAGATCTACTATTATTTCGGCACATACTCCTCTTGTATTGACAATGCTCATATTATCGGGTACAGGGGAGCAAAATGGCGCTTTTGGGTGTGGGATTATAAAGGTAAAAGTGTCTCTATACGCTGCTAGCCTTACCAGGCCGTCAAATATCCTTCTGTTATAAAGTTGATTATTTGTAAGCAGAAGAAAATTAACTCTTTCGAATTCCTTGCATCTCTTTTCACTTTGACTGGTGATAAAATTATTGATACTGTAAGAGTTGCTTTCGATAATCTCCAATTTTTTTGCTACATAGTAACGTTGAAGCAAATTAAAAGTATTAATAAGGCTACCAAACTTGGGCCCAGACGGCAGTAGTAGTGGGGGACAGAGCTCACGAGCAAAGAAATATTTTACTCGTGAGCCGTAGATTCCGAAACTAGCCTTGAGGCATTCAAGGTAGACAAAGATTATATTTGCGATCGGATTCCTTGTAATGACCGGAATCCCTATACTGTCTCCAGTTACAACTTTTTTACCAAAGCCAGAAAAAATTTCTTCCCACAGTATAGGGAAATTACTTTTAGCCTGGTTCGGTATATTCAAGATTGATTCGGAAATCTTATATCGCTGTCTGTTGTATTGCAACTCATCCGCAAACTTGATGGTAATGCCACTATCGAAGCACAAGGACGCTAGAGTCATGCAGTCTCTCTTCGAGGACATAGGATCATCCAATGTAGCATTGATCTCTACCAGAAGAGTTACCCTCTTTCGCTCATATGTAATTTTGCAGTATGCAAGTATTGTCGCAAAGTGATTCACTCCATTATACGGTGCGACCAGGATTATGCGTTGCATAAAGATCGGCAGTTTGCCTTATGGGAAGATAAAAACACTTTCGCCAAGCCAGGGCCAAGATTAACGAACTGTTCAGGCAAAGCAAATGAGAGTCTCTTCTTTCTGACGTATGAGCACGAGACGGAGTATTTAGGTATGAAGAGTTGAATGTCGATTAGAGAAGTAAAGATTATTCCTTAATAGAATCACCTCAATGGCTATTGGATAATGCCATAATTCGTGCCTGCTCCAGCTGTTCAGCCGTATCGACAGAGAGTGAGGTGCCCTTAACCTTAAATGTAGCAATTATGTGCCCTCCGTCTATCAGGCGAAGTTGTTCCAAACGCTCAAGATCTTCGAGGAGAGAGGGAGGGAGCTGATTCCAAGCCGCAAGCACGTCTCCGCGGAATCCGTACATGCCTACATGCCCCCA
>VGQR01000413.1 GCA_016882345.1 Cyanobacteria bacterium K_DeepCast_35m_m2_023 | reverse complement strand
CGGTGACCACCCGGTAGCCGATCATCGACAGGCGGGTTTCCAGGATCCGGCGAATGCTCGCCTCGTCGTCGACGACAAGGATCGTTTCTTTGGCGGGGGGAGAAGCCGTCATCGCGGCGGCGTGGCGTTACAACGGATCCGATCTACTGAAAAGGCCTGGGGGGGCATTCGTTACCTGAACGACGCCTTTCTTCATAACTCCGTTGCCGTGCTGCTCTGTGGCCAAGTCCGTCTCCCTGTTTGTCTGCACCGAGTGCGGCGCCCAGACGCGTCAGTTCTTTGGCCGCTGCAGCAGTTGCGGCAGCTGGAACACCCTGGTCGAGCAGGCTGCGCCGGCGGCGGTTGACCAGCGCCGCCGGCGTCCGGTGTCCACGGCCTCGACTGCCCTGGCGCCGGCTGCGCCGCGTCGCTCTGAGCCGATTGCTGCCGTAGGTGAGCGCCCGTTGCAGCGCCTCACGAGTGGCTACGGCGAGCTGGACCGGGTGCTGGGCGGTGGGTTAGTGCCCGGCTCGCTGGTGCTGCTGGGCGGCGATCCCGGCATTGGCAAGAGCACCCTGTTGCTGCAGAGCGCCTGTGCCATGGCCGAACGCGTGACGGTGCTGTATGTCAGTGCCGAGGAGTCGGCCCAGCAGGTCAAATTGCGCTGGCGCCGCCTGGCCGAGACCAGTTCAGAGCGGCGCGCAGCTGAGCCGGCCCATGCGCCGGGCGCGGCCGCCGATCTGCAGCTGCTGTCCGAGACCGACCTCGAGCTGGTGTTGCAGGAGCTCGAGAGCCTGCGGCCGGCGGTGGCGATCATCGACAGCATCCAGGCCCTGCACGACGGCGAGCTCAGCAGTGCCCCCGGCTCGGTGGCCCAGGTGCGCGAATGCGCCGCCGCCCTGGCCCGCATTGCCAAGCGCCAGGACACGGCCCTGCTGCTGGTGGGGCATGTCACCAAGGAGGGCATGCTGGCCGGCCCCAAGGTGCTTGAGCACCTGGTCGATGCGGTGCTCACCTTCGAGGGCGATCGCTTTGCCAGCCACCGGCTGCTGCGGGCGGTCAAGAACCGCTTCGGCGCCACCCACGAGCTGGGGGTGTTCGAGATGCAGGGCCGCGGCCTGGCCGAGGTCACCAACCCCAGCGAGCTGTTTCTGGGCGCCGAAGAGCCCAGCAGCGGCACCGCCACGATCGTGGCTTGCGAGGGCACCCGGCCGCTGGTGGTCGAGCTGCAGGCCCTGGTCAGCACCACCAGCTACGCCAGCCCGCGCCGCAGCGCCACCGGGATTGCTGTCAATCGCTTGCACCAGATCCTCGCCGTTCTCGAGAAGCATCTGGGCCTGCCGTTGTCGCGCTTCGACTGTTATCTGGCGGTGGCCGGTGGCCTCGACGTCGAAGAGCCAGCGGCTGATCTGGGGGTTGCTGTCGCCGCTGTCGCCAGTTACCGCGACCTGACCCTGCCACCCGGCACGGTGCTGATCGGTGAACTGGGACTTGGCGGTCAATTGCGCCCCGTCAGCCAGCTCGAGTTGCGACTGGGTGAGGTCTCACGGCTCGGGTTCAGCCGGGCCGTCGTGCCCCGGGGCAGCGGCCTTGGGGCAGCCGCAGCCGATCTCGGTCTGCAGCTGCTCGAAGCAGGCACCATCGCCGAAGCGCTCGTTGCGGCTCTCGGTAGCGATGCCACGGCGGTTGAACGCACCTGAGACTGGACAGGTCGATTCAACCGCTCCTTCGGATTGCAAGCACGGACTTCAACGACAGCACCGTCAGCTGTCTTGCGTTGCTTCTAACATTCACTTGCAAGCTGTTGGCAACGAAGCCAGATCGTCCCAACACAGCAACAGCAACACCGCAGTCCTCGCCACCACGACCGGCAAACCGACAACAGCAGCGATGACTCCAGGGCCCTCCTGTCATCTGTTGTTGACGTGATGCGTCCATACCCTCACCCCCAGAGCTCCATGGATCAACAAAGCTTGCAGGAGCAACAGCTCGTTGCCTTGGACCCAGAACTTAAAACGATTGCTCGAAAGGTTTGGCGTGGCACGTTGTTTTGGTTTGTGCTTGTGACCACGTTGCTGGTTGGTTCCAGTGTTTTTAGTGTCTTTCGGTTGCGTCAGGCTGTAGCCACGTATGCCGAAGACTGGGTGACGGTGATCACCGATAGTCTCGAGCAGCAGCTGCAGATTACAGATGCGCTCTACCGCCGTCTGGCGATGGCGAGTGTCCGCGTGTTGCAGTCCAAACTGGTTGCGTTTGGCGCTCCCAATGTCAGCGCAATGCCGATCAGGGTTGCCGGACAGTGGCTGCCTGGTCTGAGCTTTGGCTCAACGTCCATCTCGTCGATGGGTGCTGTCCTTGATTCAGTCACGAAACTGACGGGTTCTGAGGCCAGCGTGATTGTTAAAAATGATCGACAGCTGATTCGCGTGATCACGACGGTTCGCGACACAAAAAGTCGCCTGATTACTTGACATTCTCTCGACCCAAACAGCGAAGCTTACCATTATTTGATCCCGGGTCAGCCCTATGTCGGGCTTCCTGAGAAAAGCAGTCCCGGGCCAAAGGCCGCAAACCTGCATCGGCTAGGTAGCCGCTGAATGATCCTCAAACGCCAATCCAGTGATAGTGCAGTGGGCTCTTTTGGGCTCTCTGCA
>VGQR01000412.1 GCA_016882345.1 Cyanobacteria bacterium K_DeepCast_35m_m2_023 | reverse complement strand
CCCTCCAGCCTGAGGTCTACAGCCTCGGGAGAGTCAAGGGCGGTTGTGGTCGCGTTCACCTCGCCGGGGTGCGGTTCCCCGCAAGATGGGCCCTGATGCCAGGCCCGTGGGAGAACCCATGACACGATCACCCTCCGCCGTGACCCTGGCGGAGGCCTCCCGTTTCTGGTTCCAGCTCGGCTGGGTGAGCTTTGGCGGGCCGGCCGGCCAGATCTCCCTGTTGCACCGTGAGCTGGTCGACCAGCGCCGCTGGCTGTCCGAGCGGCGCTATCTGCATGCGCTCATCTACTGCATGCTGCTGCCCGGACCGGAGGCCATGCAGCTGGCCACCTATCTCGGCTGGCTGATGCATGGCGTGCCCGGTGGCCTGATCGCCGGTGGCCTGTTCGTGATCCCCTCGGTGTTCGTGCTCACGGCCCTGGCCAGCATCTACGCCCTCTGGGGGCAGCTGCCGCTGCTGGCCTCGGTGTTCGCGGTGCTCAAGCCGGCGGTGCTGGCGATCGTGCTGATGGCGGCCTGGCGCATCGGCAAACGCACGCTGCGCACACCCCTGTTGATCTGCCTGGCCATTGCCGGCTTCCTGGCCCTGGCCCTGTTCAAGCTGCCCTACCCGCTGGTGGTGATCGTGGCCGGCCTGGTCGGCCTGGTGGTCGCCCGCTGGCGGCCCGCCTTGCTGCAGACGGGCGGCGCCCATGGTTCCGCAGCGGCCAAGGCGGATGCGGATCAGGCGGAGGCGCTGCACGACGACCACACCGAGAGTCCTGAGCACGCCCGCTTCTCGCGCCGGCGGCTGGCCACCACTCTGCTGGTCTGGGCGCTGGCGCTGCTGGTGCCCCTGGCGGGCCTGGCGATCGCCGGCGGCTGGAATGGTTCGCTGGCGCTGATGGCCCGCTTCTTCACGCGGGTGGCGTTGCTCAGTTTCGGCGGGGCCTATGCCGTGCTGCCCTACGTGGCCCAGGGGGCGGTGGAGCAGTTCGACTGGCTTTCTGCTCCCCAGATGCTCGACGGCCTCGCTTTGGGTGAAACCACGCCCGGCCCGCTGATCATGGTGGTGGCCTTCGTGGGCTTCATGGGCGGCTGGAACCAGTCGCTCGCTGCTGGCTTCAGCCCCTGGCCGTTGGCCCTGGCGGCGCTGGTGGTCACCGTGTGGTTCACCTTCCTGCCGTCCTTCGGCTTCATCCTGGCCGGGGCGCCACTGGTGGAAGCGAGCCGCGGTGATCTGCGCTTCGGGGCGCCGCTCAGTGCCATCACCGCCGTGGTGGTGGGCGTGATCGCCAGCCTGGCCCTGTTCTTCGCCGGTCCGGTGCTCTGGCCCGGCGCAGCCTTCAACCCTTGGGCGGCAATGGTGGTGGCCGCAGCGCTGGTGGTGCAGCTGCGTTTCCGCTGGAGTGTTTTGCAGGTAATCGGTGCAGCGGCAGGGGCCGGGGTGTTGCTGGCTGTGTTGGGGCCCTGATGGCGGTCGAGACCTGCCCCTGTGCCTTTGGTTGCCTGAAGCCGTGGCTTTTGGCGCTGAGGTCTTGAGGCAACCGATCCAGCATGGGGGGTGAACGTTTCAGCGACCATGCTTCGCACACGCGGTGATCGCGCCAGCCTGCTGGCGGCCTTGCTGGCCCATTGGAGCGAGCAGCAACCCGCCATCCCAGCGGAGTCGAGCCGTGGGCTCAGGCCAAGCCCTGCCACGCCAACCCGGTAGCCCAAACGATCCACGTTGGTCCCATCGGGAGCCCGAGGCAATGCGTGTCAAGACCGAGAGGGCTTGATGACCCCTGGGCACCGCCCGAGGGTTGTTGGTTGAGCGGATCCCGTCAAGCGAGACGTGTTGTGTTGACTCGCTTCAGCGCAGCGGGTCGACGGCAACCGCTGCCATGGCGAGTTCAGCCGGGATGGCCAGCTCTTCTGTCTCCGCGTCTGGATCCGCAGAGTTCGTGGCAGCAAGTGCCGCCAGGGCTTCTGGTGCCATGCCGGCATCGAACGAAAACCGGCCCGGTCCGATCAAGAGCAACGCCAAACTGCCGCCCAGGTACAGCACCACCAGCTCGAGCACGTAGATGTTCAACCCAGCCGTGAGGATGTGTTGATAGGCGGCCATGGCCATGGTGCTGCTGAGTGCCAGCGCACCCAGCGGCGTGAGCAGGCCCAGGATCACCAGCCAGCTGCCGATAACTTCCGAAAGCCCGGCCACGTAGGCAAAGAACAGCGGAAAAGGCAGATGCAGCGATGCCACATAGGTGTTGGCAAACTGCAGCGGATCGGCGAGCTTCTCCTGGCCGTGGTGAATCATCATCACGCCGATGCTCAGCCGCAGCAGCAACAGCCCGGTGGATCCCAGAAAGCCGGGGCGCTGCAGGTAAGCCAGCAGCGCTGGAGCCATGGACGACAGACGTGACAGCGGCGTCCACGGCTGTGAGCGCAGGCTGAGCGTGGCCATCCACAGGGCAAGACAAGCCGCTGTGAAGCCTCCGAAGACTTCGAGCACAACTGGCGTGGTCACGGGAAGCGATTCAGCGATCCTGAGAATCCTGGCAACTCTGACGAAGAAATGTGAAGCAGCTCTCTCATCGGCCAGACATGCGGCCTGCAGAGCGTTCTCAGGGATTGCTCCGCATGCAGCAAGGCCGCGGCCGGGCCACGACGCCTTCATAATGTAACGACTTTGTTA
>VGQR01000411.1 GCA_016882345.1 Cyanobacteria bacterium K_DeepCast_35m_m2_023 | reverse complement strand
GCATCGACCACCAGCAGGGCCCCCTCACAGGCCTGCAGCGAGCGGCTCACCTCATAGCTGAAATCGACGTGGCCGGGGGTGTCGATCAGGTTGAGGATGTAGTGCTCTCCGTCTGGAGCGGTGTATTCCATGCGCGCTGCCTGGAGCTTGATCGTGATCCCCCGCTCCCGCTCCAGTTCCATGTTGTCGAGGAACTGCTCCTGCATGTCGCGGGCGGCGACGGTGCCGGTGTCCTGCAGCAGCCGGTCGGCCAGGGTCGATTTGCCGTGGTCGATGTGGGCAATGATGCAGAAATTGCGGATCCTGGAGGCGGGAACATCGGTCATGGGCTGGGGGGTTCCCGGCTCGGGGCAAGGGCTCTCGCAGCCTCGATCCTAGAGAGACGCTCCCAGGCCGAGCCGGTGCCGGGCCGACACACCAAATAGGGGAAGGGTTGCAACGACCGCGCTAGTGTGCCTACAGCACGGGGGAACACCATGCAGGCCTTTTCGATCCGGCAGCTCAAGAACAACCCGAGCACCGTTCTCAAAGCTGCCCATGCCGACGCCTTTGCCGTGGTGACCAACCATGACGAGCCCGAGGCCCTGGTGGTGGCCCTTGATCGGCTCGACAGCCCCGATCCGGCAGCCGTGCGCTCAGGCCTGGCCCTGAGCCTGCTGCAATCAGGGCACCTGTCGGTGGGGGCCGCAGCACGACTGGCGGGGTTGCCGTTGGCGCGCTTTCTGACCCTGCTCTCCAGCCTCAGGATCCCTGTAGCCGGCGCGCGCACCCCAGCCGATGCCGATGCCGAGCTGGCAGCCGATCTGGCAGCGGCCAAACGCTGGCTCGGACGCCATGGCTGAGGTGGTGGTGGCCGATGCTGGGCCGCTGATCGCCCTGGCACGGGTCGAGCGTCTGCACCTGCTTGAAGAACTCTCTCAGCAGGTTCTCATCACCCAAGCGGTCGCGGCAGAACTTCAGCTCGAAGAGCGGGCCCAACGTGTTGATGGGCAGCACCTGCAGAGCGCTGTTGCCGCAGGGTGGTTGCGGACCCACAACGGCACTGTGCCCCAGCTGCAGCCGCTCAATCCAGGTGTCGATTCTGGCGAAGCCAGTGCCATCAGCCTGGCTGTGCATTTGCAAACGATGGGTAGCAGCGTTTTGCTGTTGATCGATGATCGCGCTGGCCGAGCCGAAGCGCAGCATCAAGGCCTGAGCCTGGTCGGCACCGCCGCTGTCGCGATCTTGGCGGCAGAGGATGGCCTGACCCCCTCGCCCCTGGACCGGCTCAACACCATGCGATCTACTGGTTATTACCTCAGCGATGCCGTGCTGGACAGCGTGGCGCGCCACACGGCCAGGAGCAGTACGCCTTGACCCAACGGTGTCGGGCTCCATTGGTTTCTTCGCCATGCAGCAAGCTGCCCCCTCTGCCCGCACACCTATGCCCAACCCCTGGATCCTGCTGCTGCTGGCGATCGCCGCCGAGGTGGTTGGCACCTCGTGCCTCAAGCTGTCGGAAGGCATGACCCGGCCGCTGCCCACTCTGGTGGTGCTGACCGCCTATGGGTGCGCCATGGTGCTGCTCTCCAAGGCGGTGCAGACCATCCCCCTGGGCCTGACCTATGCCCTGTGGAGCGGTATCGGCATCATGGCCATCGTGCTGGTGGGCGTGCTGGCCTATCGCCAGATCCCAACCCCAATGCAGCTGGCGGGCATGGCCCTGATCGCCGCCGGCGTGGTGATCGTCAACCTGGGCGGCCAGTCCCACGGCTGACAGGCAGACAGCGCTCAGCTGAAACGGATGCTCCAAACGGTGGCACTGGTTCAACAGGCAGCCGATCAAAATGGCTGTGCCTGCTGATCTGAGCCGTGATCGACGACTTCTGCAAACAGCTGGTGGCCCGCCACCCAGCCAGCAGCGGCGGCGGCAAGGCCAGGCAGCGCCGATCCTGCATCTGGAGTTCCAGACGCTGCCTGATCGCGCCATCGCCGAGCGCATGCTCGAGTACTGGATCCGGCTGCACCGCCGCTTTGGATTGCCGATCCGGCAGGTGGTGATTCACCTCAAACCCACCAACAGCCCACTGGCGCGCCTGGATCAACTGGCCATTGGCAGCACGCGGCACCGGTTCACAAGCCTGCGCCTGTGGGAGCAGGATCCAGCGCCCCTGCTGGCCGATCCGGCCTTGCTGCCCCTGGGCGTCCTGGCCCGAGGGCCACGCCAGGATCCCAGCCAGCTGCTGAGCCAGGTGCGCCAACAGCTGCAGACCATTGCCGACCCGCAGCAGCGACGTCGCCTCACCAGTGGCGCCCAACTACTCGCCGGCCTTAGCTTTTCTCAGGACGTCATCCAGCGTCTTCTCGCCATGAGCATTCTCGAAAATCCGTCTGTCTACCAATACATCGTCCGCAAGGGGCTGGAAGAGGGGCTTGAGCAGGGTCTTGAGCAGGGCCGACAGTTGGAAGTCAGCCTGATCAGGCGTCAGCTCCAGCGGCTCATCGGAGCGCTTGACGACCGTCAGAGCCAACACATCGCTGAGATGACGACCGAGCAGCTCGGCCGGTTGGGAGAAGCACTGCTGGATTTCAACGGTCCGGCCGACCTGGTGGCCTGGCTGGCAGAGTTCGGCTGACACCGACCGCAGCCCACGGCTGTGGCTGCTGCGGCCACAACGCCAGATGCAGAGAT
>VGQR01000410.1 GCA_016882345.1 Cyanobacteria bacterium K_DeepCast_35m_m2_023 | reverse complement strand
CCGGGTGATCCAGCTGGCGCCCTGCCCGGTGTTGGTGGTGCCTTGAATGGAGGGCATCAGCCCATTGCGGTCCAGCGCTCCGGCGATCCAGTGGTACCCGGGGCACATCGCCAAGGCCGAGAAAGCACTGCATGCGGCCCTGGCCAAGGTGGACCTGGTGATCGAGGTGCGCGACGCCCGCATCCCGCTGGCGACGGGCCATCCGCGCCTGCAGCGCAGGATCAGCGGCAAACAGCACCTGCTGGTGCTCAACCGTCTCGACATGGTGCCGCTCGCGGCCCGCGAGGGCTGGAGCGCATGGTTCCGCAGCCGCGAGCAAAAGGTTTGGTGGTGTGATGCCAAGGCCGGCACCGGGGTCAAGCAGCTGCAGCAGGCGGCCATCCGCGCTGGCGAAGCGCTCAATCAGCGGCGCCGGGACCGCGGCATGAAGCCCCGGCCCGTGCGGGCCCTGATGCTGGGCTTCCCCAACGTGGGCAAATCGGCGCTGATCAATCGACTGGTGCGTCAGAAGGTGGTCGACAGCGCCCGTCGTGCCGGCGTCACCCGCAGCTTGCGCTGGGTGCGGCTGGGCCAAGAGCTCGACCTGCTCGATGCACCGGGGGTGCTGCCGCCCCGGCTCGATGACCAGCGCTCGGCCCTGCTGTTGGCCCTGTGTGACGACATCGGCCAGGCCGCCTATGACAGCGAGGCGGTGGCCCTGGCCTTTCTGCGGTTGCTGGCGGCGTTGGCGGCCGACCCCCGGGCGGGGGTTCCGCCGGGGCTGGTGCAGCAGCGCTACGGGATCGCCCTGGCCGAGAGTGCTGATGCTGCCGCTCCCGATGTGGAGACCTGGTTGCAGGCCGCCGCCGCACGCCACACCAGTGGCGACACCACCCGCATGGCCACCAAGCTGCTCGACGATTACCGCTGCGCCCGCCTAGGCGCGATTGCACTGGAGCTGCCGTGAGTGCCTTTGGCGAAGGCGAGGGTGAGCTCGTCACGCTCACCTACCCCAAACCGCTGCCGATGCGGCTCGATCGCTGGTTGGTCTACCAGCGCCCCGAGCAGAGCCGGGCCCGCATCCAGAAGTTCATTGACGCCGGCTATGTGCGGGTCAATGGCGTCGCGGGACGGGCCAAGACCCCCCTGCGGCACAACGACAGCGTCGAGCTGTGGATGCCGCCGCCCGTGCCGCTGGAGTACCTGCTGCCCCAGGCGATGCCCCTCGATGTGCTGTTCGAGGACGAGCACCTGATCGTGCTCAACAAGCCCGCCGGACTCACCGTGCACCCGGCCCCGGGCAACAAGGACGGCACCCTGGTCAATGGCCTGCTGCACCATTGCCCGGATCTGCCGGGCATCGGCGGCGAAATGCGGCCCGGGATTGTGCACCGCCTCGACAAGGACACCACGGGCTGCATCGTGGTGGCCAAAAGCCAGCAGGCCCTGGTGCGGCTGCAGATTCAGATCCAGAAGCGCATCGCCAGCCGCCAGTACCTGGCGGTGGTGCACGGCCAGCCGGCGGCCGATCACGGCACGATCATCGGCGCCATCGGCCGCCACCCGGTCGATCGCAAGAAGTACGCCGTTGTCAGCGATGACAGCGGCCGCCACGCCTGCACCCACTGGCGCGTGGTCGAGCGCCTGGGCGATTACGCCCTGCTGCGCTTCAAGCTCGACACGGGCCGCACGCACCAGATCCGGGTGCACTGCGCCCACATGAACCACCCGATCGTGGGTGACCCGATTTACTCGCGCTGTCGCAACCTGCCCCTGGCGCTGCCGGGCCAGGCCCTGCATGCGGTGCAGCTGGGCCTGGACCACCCGATCAGCGGCGAGCGCATCGTCTGCGAGGCCCCCCTGCCTGCGGAGTTTGACAAGCTGCTGCAGCTGTTGCGGCGGCGGGCCGGTGTGCCGAGCGAGATGCCCCAGACTGGGCATCGAGACTGACCCGTTGTTCGATGTCCGCCCAAGCTCTGCAGGACTTCATTGCGGCTGTACGCCAGGACCCGCAGTTGCAGCAGGCGATGACGACGACTGCCGCTGCTGATGTCGACACCGTCGCCCTGGCCGCCCGGGAGGCGGGGTTCGCGGTGGTCAGCCGCGATTTTGTTGAGCACGGCAACGGCCTGTTGGTCGTGTACGAGGACGAGGACTATTTCCTCAAGGCGGCCTGGTGGACGCTCTGATCGCGTCACGCTTCAGCGGAAGCTCGGATGTCCAGGTCCGCATCCCTGGAGTTGCCGCCGGAGCGATCGCCGTCCATGCTGAGCAGTGATGGAGCGTTGTTCGCCCTTTCTGCAATGGTCACTCCGGCGATGTTCACGGGTCCCGATTTTTATTTCACCCTGATCGGATTGCTGGAATCATTCGCGCTACTGTCAACATCTTTGTTGCTGTTTCGTTGTTTCACAATCGGCATTTCTTCGGCATACATTTGGTTGGTGCTTTGGGTTGGCCTCGATAGTCCTGGCATGAAGTCGATTTTTAGCGGCGCCTGCTTGGATATCATGTTTAAGGGCACCTCGAATAATCGGAATTTGCCGGCAATCAGAGGACATTAAAAATGCCGCTCGAAAAGCGGTGAATGATGCACAGATGCACCCTATTTTATTTGATTGGCAGGATAATTGCAGACTATGGTGTCAGCGTGATGCAACTGCAGCCAGACTGGTAGTGCGCTGGAGGTAGCGGA
>VGQR01000409.1 GCA_016882345.1 Cyanobacteria bacterium K_DeepCast_35m_m2_023 | reverse complement strand
ACCCCGATTCAACAGTTCTTCGGCGGCCAACAGATGGCCGCGCATCTGGGCGAGCACCAGCAGCAGTTGCAGGTCGGTGTTGACGGTCGGCACACCATGGGCATGCCCTGGTTCACCACCTTCGCCACCTTCACCACCCTCGCCACCTTCACCGGCCTGGGCCAGCAGCGGTCGGGCCGCGTCCTGCTGCAGGGGGGGCGGCACAGCTGCCGCGGCAACGCCGGATGCCGTCAGTCCCAGACTCAGGAACAGGGCCACCGAGGCGCGTGGGGCGGTCATGGCAGGACTCAGCGCCCAGCAATCTTGACGTCCGGGGGGATGCCAGGGACGTCCAGGCCGCACGGCTGCAGGTGACCAATGGCACAACGGCAGCGGCCTGCGGATCAGGCCGGCACCACGTCAAAGCGTCCCATGCAGCCCCGTTCGGCGATCGGATCTTGATGGGGATGGAACATATAGCTGCCCGTAAACGGATAGCGGAATTCGAGGATGGCCCGTTCGCCGATGCCCAGGGTGAGCACATCGGTGCTCTCGTTCCATCCAGGCCGAATCACGTTGAACGCATTGGCATGGAGGTGAAACGTCAGTGGACTCTCCAGCTCCACCATGTTGAGCAGATAGAGCCGCACAAGGGCGTTCTGGCGAATGCGGATCGGCTGGTGCATGTAGTGGTCCGGGATGCCGTTGAAGGCATACAGCTCATTGCGGCCGTCGTTGTTGAGGTCATAGCCGCCCATCACCAGAACCAGTTCATCGGCCTTGGGGCGGCCCTGCTTCGGATCCACCACCAGCAGCCCCACCATGCCCGTGCCCACATGGCGCGCCACCGGGGGCACGTGGCAGTGGTACGGAAAGAGGCCAGCACTCGGCAGGTCGAACTCGTAGACGGTTGACTCGCCCTGGCGAATCGGTGTGATCCCGTCCATGGCGGCCGGGTGCACACCATGGAAATGCAAGCTGTGGGAGGTGCTGTCGCTGTTGTGGAACACCACACGAATGCGCTCTCCTTCGCTGGCGCGCAGGCTGGGTGCGGGCACCTGGCCATTGATGCTCCAGGCCTTGAAGCGCACGCCAGGGGCCAGGGGCAGGGTGATGCTGCGGGCATCCAGTTCGAACAGCCGCAGACGTCGGCCGTTGTCGTCGATCAGGCGGCCCCGCTCAAACGAACGCAGGCCCAGATCGGGACTGTTTGCCATTGCGCTCGAACCGCCAACCCCCGAGGCATGGGCGCGGGTCTGCATGCCCAGGGCCAGCCCCGCCGCGGCAGCGCCGACCCCCATCGCCGTCAGCAGCAGGCGACGGCGAGTCCAAGGTGGCTGAGCGATCGACACGGTGGGGCAGCAACGGGCTCTGGCGATGGATCACTCTGAACCAGCGACACACCGATCCGGCACGGTTAAAGCAAGCGGTTGCGTCCCTGGGCCCGTTGCGAGATCTGGTTGATCAGCCGCGGCAGCACCAGGACCAACAGCACCAGAACCAACAGCACCAGGCCGAACTCGACCACCCCGTTGAGCAGGGTTGATAAGGGAACCCAGCGGCCGCACAGCCAGGCCAGGCTGACCATGGTGCTGGCCCACAACAGGGCACCCGTCAGGTTGCACAGCACAAACCGGCGGTAAGGCATGGCGACGGCTCCGGCCATCGGTCCTGCCAGCACCCGCAGCAGGGCCACGAAGCGGCCCAGCACGACCGAGAGCTCCGCCCTGCGCAGAAAGCGCATGCGGAGCTGCTCGACGTCATCAGCGGTCTTGCCCAACAGACGACCGGCCTGAAGCAGCAGCGTCAGTCCATAGCGTCGTCCAACCCAGTAGCCCAGGTTGTCGCCCACGACAGCACCGCTGGCTGCAGCAGCCACCACACCCCAGGGGCTGAGATGGCCACTGCCGGCGACATAGCCACCCAGCAGGGTGTTCGCTTCACCCGGAAGCGGCAGACCTGCATTTTCGAGCAACATCCCGGCAAAGATGACCGCATACCCCCAGCGTTCCAGCAGAACCTCAAGGCTCTGAACATCAAGACTGCTGAGGTCCATGGCCCTGACTGCAACCACAGTGAGGATGATTGGCCGCGAACCAATGACGAAGAGTCGTCAACGCTTGCTCGGACCGAGATCACTGGGACGACTGAGCACATACGTCACGGCCGCGGTGATGACAGCGCCGACGGCGAGCATCGAGGCGATGGCCAGTGTGTAGTCGGTTCCCATGGTGGGTGCTGTAGTGAAGGGCGAGGGAGGAAATCAGAAACAGAACGGCAGGAACTGGGTGTGACAGGCGGCGTAGCCATCGATCAACGGGCCGAGGCCCAGTTGATGCGCGATGCCAGAGCCGGTCAGCCCTTCGGTGATCACACCGATGACGATGCCGAGCATGGCTGCGCGGCCATTGAAACGCTCAGCGCGTTGCAGCTGCTCCATGTGGATCTGCTCGGCGGCGCGATCCTGGAACCATTTGTCCTTGGGCGAGACATTGTCCATGGCTGGTTTGCGTGGTGTTGGGATCGATGAATGGATGGTCAGCCGGGGGGCGTGCTGCCTCAACCCAGCCCCAGTTGGCCAAGGATGCTCTGACCGGTCAGCAGTTCTGTGGCCAGGCCGATCACGAAGCCGAGCATGGCAAGCCGACCGTTCCAGGTCTCGGCGAATGCCACAAACCCAAAGCGCGCAGAGGAATCAGCCATGA
>VGQR01000408.1 GCA_016882345.1 Cyanobacteria bacterium K_DeepCast_35m_m2_023 | reverse complement strand
GGTCATTGACTGCTTGAGGCGTGCCATTGTTGAATGGCTTTGAAGCTGCGGCCATGGGAGAACCATTTGAGACGACATCTTTCTCATAGCGAGACTGGCATTGTCTGAGGCGCTGTAGATGTGTTGCGCTGTCAGCTGAGGTCTGAGTCGCGGTGAGTGGTAGTGGCGCGTTGCAATCCCGACCTTATTTTGATGCTTTAGGGCGGCGCATGATCGGGACACATCACGCACCATGCTTGTCGTTGGCATCAACATGGCCGTCTGCTTGCTGGGACGGTCCTGGACTGACTCAGTCCTGCGCCGAGGCGCTGTTGATTGAGGCACACCACAATCGCGTTGCCACGCCGTAGCGCTTCAGCCAGCGGTTGACCCGCTGTCGCATGCGCTGAGGCACTTCGCACTGCAGTTGGCCCAGCTCGCCTGCGGCCAGTCGATGCAGTTCGCGCACGTCGACGCGCCACAGCCGCTCGGCCTCCCGAATCAGGCGCGCCCAGGTGCGCGCTGCTTGCCACAGCTGCAGACGTTGCTGCAGCGAGTGGGGTGAAGCATGGAGCGTGGGTCTGGCCATGGGGCACCGGCCTTGCCTCCACCATGGCCACAAAAGACCTGAATGGAAGCCCCGTTGACCCAATTAGGCCGCGACGGACCCCTCGGATGACTCCACGGCTTGCACCGCAAAGGGCAGGGCCTTGGCTTCGCGCTCGCTCAGGCGCCGGGTCCAGGCCCCTTGGATGGGGTCATTCCAGCGGAAGCCGGCGTCTTTGGCCTGCTGCCGTTCGCTGTAGCTCAGCCGCGCCCGGTATAGGAGCTTGGGTTCGAGTGCCTGCTGCAACAACCCGTCCAACCCGTCGCAGCGCTCGAGCACCTGGGCCAGGTAGATGCAGTCGGTCAGGGCCCGATGCGCGGCCCACACCGGCACCCCGTAGGCCAGGGCCAGATCGCGCACCGAGGGGCTGGCCCGAAGCTGGCGCTCGCGCGGCCAGCGGATGTCGTCCATCGAGCAGATCCAAGGTTTGTCGAGTGCGGGCAGCACGCCGCCAGCCCCAAACCATTGGCGATCAAAGGCGGCGTTGTGGGCCAGCACCGCATCACAGTGGTCCAGCATCGCCTCAAAACAGGCCAGCGCAGCCTGCCAGGGCTGCTGGAGTCGGGTGACCTCCGCGGCGATGCCGTTGATTGATTCGGCGGCGTTGTGGTCGCAGGGCAGCAGAAACGACACCTGAGTCAGCACCGCCCGCTGCGCCACGGCGAACAAGATCGCTCCCACCTCGATGCACTGACCGTCGCTGGGGTTCAGTCCCGTCGTTTCGGTGTCAAGGATCAGCAGCTTGGCTGGCGCGGCCTGGGTTGCCTGGGTGTCGGGCTGGGGCCGCTGTTGCGCCAGCAGGCCCAGCAGATCGCTCTGCTGCCACCGCTCTGCGCCCTGCTCGTTCGGATCCCCCATGCCTTGCGATGCCCTGCCGCCCCATGCTCTCAGAGCTGTCTAGGTTGAACGGTCCTTGCAGATCTGTCGATGGCGGTCATGGTTGGCGATCCCGCTCCGTTGGTGGCCCTGCGCGATCAACAGGGCGTCGAGCGCCGCAGCGATCAACTGGCGGGCCAGTGGTTGGTGCTGTTTTTCTACCCCAAAGACGACACCCCGGGCTGCACCGCCGAGGCCTGTGCCTTTCGCGATGGCTATGGCGACTTTCGGGCGTTGGGGGCCGAGGTTTGGGGCGTGAGCGGCGATGACAGCAACAGCCATCAACGCTTTGCCGAGCGTCACCAGTTGCCCTATCCGCTGCTGGTCGATCAGGGCAACACGCTGCGACGGGCCTTTGGGGTGCCGTCCGTGTTGGGTTTGCTGCCGGGCCGCGTCACTTATCTGATCGATCCGAACGGCACCGTGCGCTATCAGTTCAACAACATGCTCGATGGTGCGGCCCATCGCCGCGAGGCCCTGGCCACCCTGCGGCACTTGCAGGCGGCTTGACCGATGGCGCGTTGGCGTTCGGCCGATGACCTGTGGCTGTTGGACCCCCCGGCCCAGGGGCGGGCTGCGCCCTTGCTCGAGTTCATCGGTGGCAGCTACCTGGCGGCCACCCCCCAGCTGAGCTATCGGCGCTTGCTCGAGGCGATGGCGCAGTTGGGCTGGCAGGTGCGGGCCTGGACCTATGTGCCGGGCTTCGATCACCAGCAGCAGGCCAACACCGCATGGCGCCGTTTTCGCCAGTGGCGTCAGCAGCAGGGCGAAGCCGCCACAGGCGGCCGAACGGGGCCACCGGTGCTGCGGCTCGGCCACAGCCTGGGGTGCAAGCTGCATCTGTTGGCTCCCGATGGCGGTCGCGGTTGCGATGGCCTGGTGGCGTTGAGCTTCAACAACTTTTCGGCTGAGCGTTCGGTGCCACTGCTGGCCGAACTGGGCCAGCAGATCGGGTTCCGCAGCGAATTCAGCCCGTCGCCTGCCGCCACCCTCGAGCTGGTGCAGCGCGCCTACCGGCAGACGCGCAATCTGCTGGTGCGTTTTGACGCCGATCGTCTCGATCAGAGCTCACGCCTGTTCGATGTGTTGCGCAGTCGGGCCGATGATGCCTCGATGCTGCTGGAGCTCCCCGGCGACCATCTGACCCCGGCCAGCGGCGGCTTGCGGCGGCAGCTCCTGGGTGGATGGGCCGATGATCCGGCCCGAGGTCAGCGCATTGAGCAGCTGGCA
>VGQR01000407.1 GCA_016882345.1 Cyanobacteria bacterium K_DeepCast_35m_m2_023 | reverse complement strand
CGCATGATCGTGGCCTCCTATCTGGTGAAGGATCTGATCTGCGACTGGCGCTGGGGCGAGACCGCCTTCATGCAGCGCCTGGTGGATGGCGATCTGGCGGCCAACAACGGCGGCTGGCAGTGGAGTGCCAGCAGTGGCATGGATCCCAAGCCGCTGCGCATCTTTAATCCCGCCACCCAGGCCAGCAAATTCGACCCCGAGGGCGCCTACATCCGCCACTGGCTGCCGGAGCTGCGCCATGTGAACACCAAAGATCTGCTCAGTGGCGAGATCGCTCCGATGGAGCGTGGTGCTTACCCCGCGCCATTAGTGAGCCACAAGCAGCAGCAGGCGCGCTTCAAGGCTCTTTATGCAGCCTTGCCCAAGGGTTGATTGTCGTCTATAGGCTCATTGCGAAGGCCTTTAAGTTGTGGTTCCAGCAGACTCGCTGTTTGTGCGAATGACTTGGAGTCTTGAGGAGTCCAGTGAGTGATCAGGGTTTTGGGGTACCAGCGTGAATGCCCCTGTCCGTCGTGTTGCCAACGCCAGTCGTGATTGTTCTCGGCGAGAACCAGCAAGCAATGGACATTCATCCAGCCCGCAAGATGCGCCATGAGGGGATTGCTTGTTATGAACAGATTGCAGTGTTTCAGTACGATTGCTAGGTCGGAGAGGCGATGCAGCTTGGCGAGTTGCGTTTGAATTTTGGCTAGCTGGAAGGACTGATTAAGTGAGTCGAGTATATTTTCATTCTCAGATGGATTCAGTGCGATCACGTTTGCTTTCTTGTCGCAAATCAGCTCGAATAGATCGCTAGTCTGCGGGGCTTTTGCATCATGCGTTTTTGCGCAGATGGCTACTAGATTGTTTTTATGCTGGCGCAGCGATTTGTACCAGGCGCGCTGTTTTTGCTGTCGCTTGATGAGTTGCGGTGTGCTGCCTGACCGTTGTTGTTCGCTCAGCGCTAGGGCGTCAAGGATTGGGATCCATACTTGATGGGGACGTACTACCAAGTCCTTGACGGTGATAATCTCATGACCGATATCGGTTTTGCGGGCGAGTTCAACAAGTTCATCCGGAAGGCAGATGATCACCTTAGCTGCTCCTGCATTGATGACTTTTAAGCGCGCTAGGGCGTGCAGGCTGTGGCCAGCATCCCTATCTCCAAGGATGATCAGGGTCTGGTCTGGGTTGGTCAAAGGGATGCCGTTCCAGCGAGTTCCCAGTTCGCCGGTTGGGTGTAATGGTTCGGCTAATGAAGGATGGTTGCATTGATAACATCTCATCACGGCAAAGGCTTGCGCGTTGTGGCCAGTCTTCAGTAGAGCAATGGCCAGTAAAGAAGGAGTAGAAGGTGGCCACGATTCTTGTAGAAGCAATCGTTCGTAGATGGCAATCGCTTGCTGCGACTGTCCAAGTTCTTCGAGAGCAATGGCTTTCTGCAAAATCACCTCGGAATCGCTGCTACCCAGCTCAATGGCGCGGTTGTATGAGCTCAGGGCGTCTGTCGGTCGCCCCAGTTTCATCAGGGCGTCTCCCAGCCAGCCGTGAGCTTGAGGCAGGCTAGGCGCTATGCGGATCGCTCTCCGGTGATGATGAGCGGCTTGTTTGTAGTTTTTGGATTGATAACAAGCAAGTCCACTCAGGCAATGCCCTAAACCATCATTGGGTCTTTGATCGATCAGGGTCTTAAAGCTAATCAGTGCATTTTCGGATTGACCTAATTTTAGCTGAAGGAGCCCCATTCGTCTCCATGCTTGCAATAATTTTGGCTGCAAGCGCAATGCTTCACGGTAGTGAAATAGCGCGGAAGATTGCTCCTGCGAATCTTCTAGGGCGATGCCCAGGTTGAAGTGCAACTCTGAGGAGTGAGGGTTAATGCACAATGCCATTTTATAGGATGAAATAGCTTGTTCGATTTCGCCTACTCGACGCTGAATATTTCCAAGATCGTTCCACAGCTCATAGGAGTCTGTTTGTATCTCTAGCGCGTTGATATAAAGACTTTTAGCCTGTTGAAGGTTGCCGCCAGCTTTGGCTTGAGCTACTGCTTTTAGTAGTGAATTAAGGCCGACTTGTGCTGATGACGCTGATGGGGGTTGGGGGTGCGTGCTGGCCGCGGAATCGATGTCGTCAAATTGATTCGGACGTTGACCGAGTGCCTTTGGGTGACCGCTTTTATTCGCCCCGTTTGCGCGTAGTTTCTTGTCTTTCAATGGCGCAAAAAAGTGCTCGGCAATAAGGTTGGCATCATGGATTATGCTGCCACGATCTCTTGTTTTGCCAAGTGCTTTTTATTGCTTAAAGCGAATATAGCGTCAATCACCTGTTGCTGCTGCACGCTGCTGAGCTCCGGGAAGATCGGAAGACTGAGCACTTCGGCGCAGAGCCGCTCGGTGACGGGCAGGGATCCCGGCGCGTAGCCCAGGTGGGCGTAGGCGGGCTGGCGGTGGATGGGAATCGGGTAGTAGATGATCGTGGTCACACCAGCTTCCTGGAGCTGCTGCTTCAGCCAGTCGCGGCAGCAGGCTTCCGGTAGCCCGAAGCTGGCGCTGTCGGACGACGGGGTGCAGCTCTGGTTGCAGGCGGGGGTGGGGCTGCAGGCGGGCACGCGCACCACGAATTGATTCCAGCTGTGGCCCTCAGGGCCGGCCTCGGGTAGGCGGATCGTGCTGGCGGCGTTCAGTTGGCTGCGGTAACGGTCGGCAATGCTGCGGCGCAGGT
>VGQR01000406.1 GCA_016882345.1 Cyanobacteria bacterium K_DeepCast_35m_m2_023 | reverse complement strand
CCGCACAACCACGCCGGCGAGCACCAGGTCGAGGGAGGCCAGCACCAGAGTCGCGGCGATCCAACTGAGCCCCTGGCTCTGGTGCAACCACAACAGCAGAGCCAACTCGGCGGCGATCAGGGCCAGAGTCAGCAGCACCAAAGCAGCACTGACAAACAAAGCCCCGCTGATCAGGCGGCGCTTTTCACGGTCGACCTCCTGCAAGGCCATCCGCACGTGAAGGTCCATGACCGAGGTCATCAAGGCACCGACACGGCCGGCGGCGGCGCGGGCCACTCCGGGCGGCGCCATCGGCTCGCGGCGCGCCGAGGGGGAGGTCTGGTCGCTGTCCATTGCCTGCGGGTCCTGCATGGCGCCCATTAACGCGAACGCCGGCCCGAGGCCAGCATCAGACCGAGCAGCACCCCAAGACCACCGGCCAGCCCTAGGGCCAACAGGGGGCGTTCACGCACCGGCTTCTCGATGCGTGGCCGCAGGTTGGCATTGAGCTCGTCGAGCAACTGCTCGAGTTGGCGCTCCAGTGGCTCAAAACTGCTGGCCAGTCGACTGGTCTGCTCGCCGGCCACCACCAGCAGCTCCTGCAGCTGCTCACGCACGGCGGCAGCGGTCTTGCCGGTGTGGTCGGCTATCACCTCGGCCACATCGTCAAGGCTGCCGCGGGTGGCCTCGAGGGTCTGGCGAGCCACCTCGGGCCATTCGCGCTGAATCGTGGGCAGTAGGGCCTCAAACCGCTCGCGGAACTGCTGCTGGGTGGTGGTCGCGGTGTCCGGGTTCATCGTGGAACTCCCCAAAAGCACTGCTGAGGGCGTCAACAGTCCCCTCAACGTAGGAAGGCACTTGAAGCCGCGTAAGCCTCCGCTACATTTCTGCTGCTCGGTGCGCGGGCCTGTTGGTTCATATCAATCAGGTCGGGCTTAGTCACTTCAAGTCGTTCGGCGGATCGATGACGATCCCGCTCGAGCAGGGCTTCACCGTGGTGACGGGTCCCAACGGCTCCGGCAAGAGCAACATTCTCGACGCGGTGCTGTTCTGCCTGGGTCTGGCCAGCAGCCGCGGCATGCGAGCCGAGCGCCTGCCCGACCTGGTCAATAGCGCGGTGCTCAAGAACGGCCGGGCCGCCGAGACCATCGTGAGCGTGCGCTTCGATCTCACGGACTGGGAGCCCGATGAGGCCGAAGCAGGCCTGGAGCCCCCCAGCGAAGGACCGTGGATCAAGCCGGGCCAGCAGCATTGGACCGTGAGCCGCAAACTGCGGGTCGCTCCCGGCGGCACCTACGCCAGCAGCTTCAGCGCCGACGGCGAGCCCTGCAACCTGCAGCAACTGCAGACCCAGCTGCGGCGGCTGCGGGTCGACCCGGAGGGCAGCAACGTGGTGATGCAGGGCGACGTGACCCGCATCGTCTCGATTAGCGCCAAGGACCGGCGCGGCATCATCGACGAATTGGCCGGCGTGGCCCTGTTCGATTCGCGCATCGAACAGACCCGCGCCAAGCTCGAGGCCGTGCACGAGTCGCAGGAGCGCTGCGCCATCGTGCAGCAGGAGCTGCTCACCAGCCGCCACAAGCTCGAGCGCGACTGCAGCCGGGCCCGCACCTACCAAGAGCTGCGCCAGCGTCACCACACGGGCCGCCAGCAAGAGCAGGTGCTGGTGGTCGAAGACGCCCGCAGGCAGCTGTTGGAGCTGGAGCGCCGCCAACAGGCCCTGACCCAGCAACAAGAGAGCACTCGCACGGCCATTGCGCAGTCGGAAGCTGCCTTGCAGCAGCAATCCACCGCCCTCGAGGCCCTGCAAGCCGAGGTCAGGGCCCTGGGCGAAGACCAACTGATCGCCGTGCAGGCCGAGCTGGCGGGCCTGGAGGCCAGCGGCCGCGAACTGTCCCGCCAGGCCGACAAGCACCAGCGCGATGCCGAGGAGCTGCAGCGCCAGCGCCACGAGCTGGCGCGGCTGCAGGGGGACCTGCGCACCCAGGCGCAGGCCCTGGCCAGCGCTGACGACGACCGGGAGCTGCAACAGGCCGAAGCGTCCTGCAGCACCGCCGAAGCGGCGGTCGAACTGTCGCGGCGACGGCTGGGGGAGGTGGCGGGCCGCTCGGGCAGCTGGCTCGAAGAACAGAAACAGCGCAGCCAGCAGCGCCAGCAGCTGAACGACCAGCTGGGCCCGCTCGAGGCCGAGCAGCAGCAGCTGCTCGAGCGCCTGCGCCAGCAGCACGAGCGCCTGGGCGAACTCAGCGCCGAGGCCAGCGCTGAGGTCAGCAGCAACCAGAGCGTCCAGGAGCAGTTGGCCAGCGTCGACGGTGAATGGCAACAGCTGCTCGAAGCCCTGCAGCTGCAGCAGCGGCAGGTGCAGGAGCTGGCCGAGGCCCTGGCCCTGCAGCAGCGCACCCGCACGCGGCTCGAGCAGGAGCAGGCCAGCCTCGAGCGCGAGATTGCCCGCCTCGACAGTCGCCGCGAAACCCTGCAGGAAAGCCGTGGCACCGGTGCCCTGCGGGTGCTGCTGGAGGCCGGACTCGACGGCATCCACGGCCCGGTGGCCCAGCTGGGTGAAGTGGATGAGCGAATGCGCCTGGCCCTTGAGGTGGCTGCCGGCGGTCGCCTGGGCCAGGTGGTGGTCGAGGACGACCGCATCGCCGCCCGGGCGATCGAGCTGCTCAAGGCCAAGCGCGCCGGTCGGCTCACCTTTCTGCCGCTCAACAAGATTCGCGGCGGC
>VGQR01000405.1 GCA_016882345.1 Cyanobacteria bacterium K_DeepCast_35m_m2_023 | reverse complement strand
CCCCTGGGGGGCTTCGTGTCGTTCCCCGACGACGACGAGGAGAGCAACATCCCGGCCGATGACCCCGACCTGCTGCGCAACCGCCCACTGCCCCAGCGGGCCCTGGTGATTGCCGCCGGCGTGCTCGCCAACCTGCTGCTGGCCTGGACTGTGCTGGTGGCCCAGGGCGTGCTGGTGGGCATCCCGGCCGGTTTCAGCACCACCCCGGGCGTGCTCGTGGCCGGCGTGCAACCGGGCCAGGCGGCGGCGGCAGCCGGGTTGCGGCCGGGCGATCGCATCCTGCTGGTGGACGGCAGTGATCTCGGCGGCGGCCAGAGCGCGGTGGCCGAGCTGGTGCAACGGGTGACAACAGCCCCAGACCAAACCCTGCGCCTCCAGGCGGAGCGCGCCGGCAAACCGCTGAAGCTCAGCCTCACGCCGGCCGACCTGGGCGGCGTGGGCCGCATCGGCGCTCAGCTGCAACCCAGCGGCACCGAAGCCTTCCGCCGGGCTAAGGGGCCCGGCGAAATCCTCCATCAGGCCAACAGCGACTTCACCGCCCTCACCCGCCGCACCGTGGAGGGCTTCATCACCCTCGCCACCCATTTCGGTGAAACCGCCAGCCAGGTGTCGGGGCCGGTAAAGATCGTGGAGATGGGCGCCTCGCTGGCCAAGCAGGGGGGCAGCAGCCTGTTCCTCTACACCGCCCTGATCTCGATCAACCTGGCGGTGCTCAACGCCCTGCCCCTGCCGTTGCTCGATGGCGGCCAGTTCGTGCTGCTGCTGATCGAGGGGCTGAGGGGCAAACCCCTGCCGGAGCGCTTCCAGCTGGCCTTCATGCAATCGGGCTTTGTGTTCCTGGTAGGGCTCAGCCTGGTGCTGATCGTGAAGGACACCAGCCAGCTCGCGGCCGTCCAGCAGCTACTGGGACGCTGAGGTCACCCCACGGGGTAGGCTTGCTTGTCATTGCAATACGAGTCCAGGCCGCATGGCGAAGAAGTCGATGATTGCGCGCGACGTGAAGCGCCAGAAGATGGTGGAGCGCTTCGCTGCCAAGCGCGCCGCTCTGATGGCTGCCTTCGAAGCCGCTGCCGATCCGATGGAGCGCCTGGAAATCCACCGCAAGATCCAGGGCCTGCCCCGCAACAGCGCCAAGGTGCGTCTGCGCAACCGCTGCTGGGCCACCGGCAAGCCCCGTGGTGTGTATCGCGATTTCGGCCTGTGCCGCAACCAACTGCGCGAGCGCGCCCACAAAGGTGAGCTGCCCGGCGTGGTCAAGTCGTCCTGGTGAGCCCCGGCTCTCAAATTTTTCAATCCCCAAGCGCCTAACGGCGCTTTTTTTGTGCCCACCGGATCCAGTGGTGCCGCTGTGCTTTCCAAAGAGATTGCGGGCGTTCCCACAGCGTTCGCGGCCCAGATGCGAGAATCGCACTTGACAACAAACAAGACATAAGCCCAAGTGCAAGGTCACACTCAGTCGATCTCCTTCGATGGTCGGGAGATCCGGCTGACCACGGGCCGCTTTGCCCCCCAGGCTGGCGGTTCGGTCATGGTCGAATGCGGAGATACATCCGTCCTGGTTACCGCCACCCGATCGGGCGGCCGTGAGGGCATCGATTTTCTGCCCCTGATCTGCGATTACGAGGAGCGTCTCTACGCCGCTGGCCGCATTCCCGGCAGCTTCATGCGCCGCGAGAGCCGCCCCCCCGAGCGCGCCACGCTGATTGCGCGCCTGATTGACCGGCCGATGCGCCCGCTGTTCCCGGGCTGGCTGCGCGACGACCTCCAGATCGTGGCGACCTGCATGTCGCTGGATGAGCGCGTGCCGCCCGATGTGCTCGCGGTCACCGGCGCCTCCCTCGCCACCCTGCTGGCCAAGATCCCGTTCCATGGCCCGATGGCCGCGGTGCGTGTGGGTCTGCTGGGCGACGACTTCGTGCTCAACCCCAGCTACCGCGAAATCGAGCGCTCCGACCTGGATCTGGTGGTGGCTGGCACCCCTCAGGGCGTGATCATGGTGGAAGCGGGCGCCAACCAGCTGCCCGAGCAGGACGTGATCGAAGCGATCGACTTCGGCTACGAAGCGGTGTGCGAACTGATCAAGGCCCAGCAGGCCCTGCTCAAGGAGCTCGGCATCGAGCAGGTGTTCCCCGAAGCCAAGAGCGAAGACGACACTCTTCCCAAGTTCCTGGAGAAGGAATGCGCCAAGGGCATCGGTGAGGTGCTGAAGCAGTTCAGCCAGACCAAAACCGAGCGCGACGAGAAGCTCGACGCCATCAAGGCCGAGGTGGCCGAGAAGATTGGCGGCCTCAAGGAGGACGACGCCGTGAAGGTGGCCGTGAGCAGCAACGGCAAGGCCCTGGGCAACACCTACAAGGCGCTCACCAAGAAGTTGATGCGCGACCAGATCATCAAGGACGGCAAGCGCGTCGATGGCCGCAACCTCGATGAGGTGCGTCCGATCAGCGCCGCCGCCGGTGTGCTGCCCAAGCGGGTGCACGGTTCCGGCCTGTTCCAGCGCGGCCTCACCCAGGTGCTCTCCTGCGCCACCCTCGGCACCCCGAGCGACGCTCAGGAAATGGACGACCTCAACCCGTCCACCGAGAAGACCTACCTCCACCACTACAACTTCCCGCCGTATTCCACCGGCGAAACCAAGCCGATGCGCAGCCCCGGCCGCCGCGAGATCGGCCACGGTGCCCTGGCGGAGCGCGCCCTGGTGCCCGTGCTGCCCA
>VGQR01000404.1 GCA_016882345.1 Cyanobacteria bacterium K_DeepCast_35m_m2_023 | reverse complement strand
CCCGACGGCAGCTGGACCTACACCGTTGACAACACCCACCCCACCATCCAGGCCCTCAGGGCTGGAGAGCAGCGTCTGGAATCGTTTTTGGTGCAATCCAAGGATGGCACGGCCCGGCAACGGATCGATATCACCATTGAGGGACGTGATGACTTGCTGGCTCAATATGCAAGTCGTGTGCTGGGCGTGTCCTCACAGGGTAAAGATTCGGCGAGCGATGTCTACAAGCGTTGGTATGCCAATCAGGCCCTTGGTGCCCCCAACAGCGATTTCGGCGACCTCGACACAGCCTGGTCACCCAGGAAGAAAAACAGCACAGTCAGCAATGGCTCGATTCCGGACGAAATCATTGAACTGGGATTCAGCCGCAGTGTTGTAGCCACCGGAGCCCGGATCTATGAGACTGCCGGTCTCGGCTTTATTCGTGAGGTGTCGGGAGTCTTTGTGAATGAGCAAGGCCAGAAGACCTACACCGATTTGCCGCTCTGGAGTGGAATCGATAATGCTGCCACCAATCAAAACCGGCCCGGCGTCCTCGAACTGAGCTTTGGCACGAACACTCAGCTGATCAATGGACTCAGCATTCTGGTCGACATTGATCACAGCAGCTTCTGGGAGCAGATTGACGCGGTCGAGCTGATTGGCCTTGCAACCCCTGCCACCTACCTGCCTCAGAAACCAACGATCGATGAGATTGCTGATGACAATCAAATCAATCTGGCCGAAAAAGCCGAAGGTGTCATGCTGTCCGGCAGCTACGACCATCACTCCACCACCCATGTTGACGTGCGCTGGGGTGGCAGGACATTCACAACCCAGCTCAACCCTGAACAGGGCCTGTGGTGGGTCACTGTGCCGGCGGCTGACATTCCAGCCGATGCTGCGGTCTCAACCCTGACCGTGCAGGCCTTTGATCGTTCTGACCTCCGCAGTGGCGATCGTTTCGCCTCCGCAGTGGTCACGGCCACGGTGGCCATCGACACGGTTGCTCCCGCACGTCCAACCCTGGCAACCGTCACCGGGGACGATGCCATCAACCAAGTTGAGAAATACGGCACCGGTGTGACCCTCAGTGGCACCGCCGAGCCTCTGAGCCAGGTTGAGGTCGCCTGGGACTACAAGCAGCCAAGGACGGTGCAGGCCGATTCCAACGGAGCCTGGAGTCTGTCCTTCCTGGCCACCCAGATCCCCATGGACGAGCGGGACAGCCACATCGTGGTGACCGCGATCGATGCTGCCGACAACCGTTCTGTGCCGCTTGATCGTCCCGTGATCATCGATACCGATGGTCCCCTGAAGGCCACGATCAATCCCCTGCACTGGAACAACACGGTCAATGCCAGCCAGAAGGCCGCCGGTGTGCAGGTCAGCGGCAGTGCCGAGCCCGGAGCCGCGGTTGCGGTGGGTTGGCTGAAGGCCGATGGCAGCCGTGTCAGTCACACCACCACTGCCGATCGCTCGGGGGTCTACGGCGTCGCCGCCGCTGCCGCCACGGTCACCCTGCTGTTCGGTGACACGGTTCTTGGCACAGCCAGCAGTGGGGAGACCGGTGAATACCTCTACCTGTTCTCGGCCGCAAATCTTGCACACATTCAGCAGAACGCCTCGAACCCTTCGCTGCTGCTCCGCGCGAGCTGGAGCGAGAACGGCGCCACCCGTGAGACCACGGCCCTCCGCCGGGTGACGGGTCTGTGGCAAGTGGCTTTCAGCGCGCAGGAGATTCCTGCCGATGGTCAGGCCACCCGGATCGATGTGGTCGCCACGGATGCCCTGGGCAACGTGTCCCAGGTGAAGAGCGACACGGTGTTGATCGACACCCAGGCCCCTGACGCCCCTGTCCTGGGTGAGCTGGACACCCGTCTCAATGCCCAGGATCTGCTCGACACCCTGCTGGTGAAGGGGGCGGCCGAACTGGGGGGATCGGTTGTTCTCAGGCTGTTGGGTGAAACCAGCGTTGCCCGTGCCAGCTCTGGGCGCTGGACCGCCCAGTTCTCGCCGGCCCAGCTGGCCCGAATCCGTGCAGCGGTGCCCACGGCGGGCGGCAGCGCCACCTTGACCGTTCAGGCTTTTGACAGCCTTGGCAATGGCTCAGGGTTGCTGAGCCAGGCCATCGCCATCGATGCCCTGCTGCCCGATTCCCCCACATTCACCAGGGCGGCTGGAAGTTTTGTCAGCGCAGTCGACCGCTTGGCAGGCTTCAGCCTCGGCGGCAGTGCCGAACCGCTGTCGAGCGTTGAGCTGACCTGGGGTCCCACCAGCCGAACCGTGGTGGCCGACTCCACCGGTGCCTGGAGTGTGCGCTTTGTGCCCGCTGAGATCCCTGCCGATACCGCCAAATCTGTTCTGCAGGCTGTGAGTGTCGACGCCGTGGGCAACCGCTCCAAGGCTGCCGAACTGCAGCTGGTGATCGATAGCGTGGCCCCCCGCCCTGAGATCCTGTCCATCGGGGGTCCCGACGGCACCCTCAGCCTCAACAGCGCCGATCAGCAGGTCAGCGGCCTGGCCGAGGCCTCGCGCAGCGTTGCCCTGTGGCTCAGTGGTGGCAGTCGCCTGGAGCCGCAGCTGCTGGCAGAAACAGTGGCTAATGCCCAGGGAGTCTTTGCGCTGATGCTGAGCTCGCTGCAACTGGCGGCAATCGGTGAGGGCAAGGGGCACCTGCTGGAGCTTCGCCAGAGTGACGCCGCCGGAAATGCAGCCGTCTCAACGCGGGTGGCCTT
>VGQR01000403.1 GCA_016882345.1 Cyanobacteria bacterium K_DeepCast_35m_m2_023 | reverse complement strand
GTGTTTCTAATGCACGAACTACCGGCCGAGGCGCGGCAGGCGGTGATCAACGATTGCTTCCGCGTGCTGGAGCCCGGTGGCGTTCTGGTGTTGGCCGATTCGGTGCAGCTGGCGGATTCACCTCAATTTGAAACCGCGATGGATAACTTCCGGCGGGTGTTCCACGAGCCCTACTACCGCGATTACATCGGCGATGACATCGATGCGCGTTTAGCTGCGGCTGGGTTCAGCGGGATTCGGGCCACCTCTCACCTGATGACCCGGGTCTGGAGTGCCACCAAGCCCTGACAAACAGCCGTGCTGCGGGCTTGAGCGCCATAGGGTCCGCACACGAGCGAAGAGGGCATGAGTAATCCGTTCAGCGTGCGTTGGTTGGCAGGCTGGACCTTCCAGACCGTGTTCATGGAGGGGTGCGTGCAGGTGGAAGCCCACGGCTTCGGAATCTGTCTGCGCTCCCCGCTCCTTCCCGGCGAAAGCCCGATCGTGGCGGCAGATCGGCTGGTGCTGGCGGAAGACCAGCGCCGACGTGCCCTGCACAACGCCTGGCTCAGGGGGCAACGCCTACCGCCCGCCCCGGTGGCACCTCCATTGAGCGGCGCCAGTGCCGAAGTGGAGCCCACAGCGCTGGAACGTCCAGACCTGGAACCACTGATCCGCTTAGCCGCCTAACGACGAAGCCACAGGGCCAACACCGCCCCCAGCCCACCCCAACGCAGACCTGTCCAAAGGCAGGTTTCCTGCCAGTTGTTGGGCCTCAGTGGCGCCGGCAGTGGATCGAGCAGGCGCTGCGCCAACGCCATCCGCTGCCTGAGCCGCCGAGCCTGAAGGCTGTCGTCTCCTGAGCCGATGCGCTCTGCACGCGACACCTGCGCCATCAGGTTGGCCAGCTGATGCAGCCAACAAATGGGAGTGTGTGGTGAACGCGGACGCTGCTGCATGGCGTCAGGATGGCGCTCGAACCGAGGTTTCGTCCAGTGTCAGCCAGTCAGCAGTGGCCTGAAGCCAGCCGCGATACGGCGGAGGCCCTGCATCGGTTGCTCACGATCGACAACCGCAACTGGCATGCCTACAAGGCTCAGCCGCAACGACGGGCCGCAGAACAGCTGGCGGCGGCCCTGGTGATCCTTCTGGATCCCGCCAACCCGCCGAACGCACCCCTCACAACGGAGCAGCGCCGTCAATCGATTGAGCTGCTGGAGCACGGCCTGGGCTGGCTGCGCGGAGAACGCAAAGACCCTGGCTGCCCGAACCACGGTCACTGACGCCGCAGCGCCACCTGCACCCGGTTACCGCGGCTACTCCAGCGCACGTCATCGAAACAGCTGTGGATGAGGTAGAGCCCGCGGCCACAGATGGCATCAGCGGCATCAGGCAAGGAGGCGCAGCGGCAGGAAGCGGGCAGGCCAACCCCTTCGTCCTGCACCTGAAACACCCACCAGCGGGGCGTCACGATCCGGCGCACCCGCAAGCATTTGGAGGGATCGTTGCCGTTGCCGTGACGCACTGCATTCACCAGCACCTCCTGCAACCCCAGCTGCAGCGAGGCCATCTGCTGAGCGCAGGCGATCGGCTCAAGCAACACCTCCAGCAGCGGTGCCAACTGCAGGGTGGAGGGGGTGATGAAATCGGCCCAGCGATACGCCATCGAAGCCACGCCGGCCGATGGGCCGTGCATGGATTTGAAACTACCGCTCAGCCAGGCTCAGGCCTTCAGGCCGATACGCGCTGTTGCAGGCCGGGATGGGAGAGCAGCGCGTCCATCAGGCGCACGCCGCGCAGTTGATTCACCAGCGGCAGGTGCCCGTCGGGCGCCTCCAGCGACCAGGTGAAGGCGGAGGGATAACGAGTCCACACGCCGCCCTGCTTCCAGCCCAAACGGGGCCAAAGCTGCTCCCAGCGCCCATTGAGGGAACGCAGCAGGCGAATCTGCACCGAAAAACCGAAGCGTCCCTGGGAATACACCACCCAGAGGCGATCGATGCTTTCCAGGTCGACCGAAGCAATCGGCGGAACCTCGGAGTAATAGACGTACCCACGCTTCACCGCTGCCTCACCAGCCAGTTGGCGCAGGTGTTCGCTGGTGAGACGATCAGCCTCCTCGAACTGCTGCTCCACCAAGGCCCGCTGCAGCGGGGCGTAATCGATGCTGCTGGCGCTGGTCACTGCCAGCCAACCGTCGGCATAGCGCTGCCAGAACGCCTGGGCGAGGGCGTCGTCCTGGGCGACGAGCAGTTGGATCAGCAGACCCGCTACCCAGTCATCTCCTGTTGCATCCAGGCGATCGAGCTGCTCCGGGATCAGCGGCCGTAACTCATCAGAGCGCTGTTGCACCTGGCTGAGCAAGCTGCGCCGCTGGCGAGGGGCAGCGGCAATGAATCGCTCCAGCAGCTGCTCAGGGCTAACCGTCGTCGTTACGGGGGGTCCGGAAAGCATGAAGGGAGAACAGACCTGCCATGGGGCCAGTGTTGGCCCACTATGTCAGGCATGGCCGGGGTAAGGCGGATTCGTTGATGGCGGGGGCGCAGCTGATTCGCGAGCCGGTGGATCGCTTCCTGAGCGGCCGGGGCCCAATCGTGGATGTGCGGGCGCCGGCTGAGTATCAGCAGGGCCATGTGCCGGGGGCCCGCAACCTGCCCCTCTTCAGTGATGAGCAGCGCGCTGCGGTGGGCACTACCTACAAACAGCAGGGAAGGCAGGCCGCCGTTCAGCTGGGGCTGGA
>VGQR01000402.1 GCA_016882345.1 Cyanobacteria bacterium K_DeepCast_35m_m2_023 | reverse complement strand
ATACGTCTGTATCAACGCCGATTACACGACGTAGGGCGTCGCAGCAGGCACGGGGAAGGGTGTCGATCAGAACAAGAAGCGGGTCTGAATCAGGAAGCCCAGGTTGTTGAGAGACTGACCTTGGGCGGCAAGACGTTGGCCTACGGGGTTGGACAGGTAGAACACAGCAGGGGTGATCGAGATGGCGTCGCTGAGCTTGAACCTGTACCACCACTCAAAGGCGTAATTGCTGTCAGCGGGGTTGCCACCCGTGCGCAGGGTGCTGGCCATCGTACCTTGGCCCAAGGCAAAACCGGCTGCGTGCCCAGAGCGGTTGCCAACGCGATTCCATTGGAACATGGCTGACCAAGATTGAGTGCTGCTGACAAAAGAACTTTTCGTTGGTAATCCAACAAGCTCAGTTGATTGTTGCCAGTTGCTGTAGCCCAATCCCAGGCTGATGCTGGGGATCCATCCGCTTTGTTCTGGTTGCCAATAACCGCCAATGGCAATGGAGTGACTGCTCGCATCGTTGGCTGGCGCGTTCGTTCCATTGCAAAACAGTGTGCCTGGTTCCATCACAATGGCTGTGCCACTGCGACTGTCAGTCAGGCACGTTCCATAGCGATAGCCGGCAACCAGTGCCCAGTTGCTGCCGCGGCTCCCCAGTTGCAGATTGATGTTGTTGGCACCATTGGCGCTGAACAGGCCACCCTTGCCAGGATCGCCATACTCACCAAATTCGGCCACATAGCTGGCTGCCGCGATCCAATAGGGCTTGCCCTTGGCCACCCTCTGCCTCCAGCTGAAACCAGCTCCAGCCCCGTTGGCTTTGTTGTAAACCGTGGGGGCACCCGCCAGGGTGAAGTAATCGAGAATGCCACCGTCATAGGCCTGGGGCCGAAATCCCAGGATTTCTGTATTGCGAACCCGGGGACCAAGCATCACTGAAATGCTATCACCAATTGGAAATTTGTAATACAGGCGATCGATTCGCACGAAGGGGCCATTGCCAAAACTTGCGTCAAGCGTGGCCATGTTGTTGTAAACATCACTGCCGAAGCCACTGCCAAAAAAGAAATTGCCTGCCCGTAACCGGGTGTAGAGCAGGTCTTTGCCGCTCCAGCTGGTGGAGACGTTGAGCCGAATGTCGTAGTTGAAAGTGATTGCGTTGCGTAGACCAATGTTGGCGCTGCTTCCGGGAATGCTGTAGCTGTTGGTGGTGGTGTTGATGGCGTTGCCGCTGTAGCTGTTGCCACCCAGGACCCAAAAGCTCTCGAGGTTCAGCCTTGTGGTGGTTGAAAAAGTCTGGGCCTCGAGGTTGGCCAGGCGTGCGGTCAACTGTTGTTCGCGCTTGGCCAGTTGATCCAGCTCTGGGGCCAAGTCCCGCATCAGCCGCAGCTGAACATCGGTGGGGCTGGTGATGGCCTGCATGCAGCTGTTGAGCAGGTCTGCTGCGTCCAGGCGACTGATCGACTGTTGGCCATTTAAGTCAACGGCAGCATGGCAGTGCTGATGCTGGTTGAGGGAAGCCAGGGCTTGGTAGTGCCAATCGTGTGGTTGCAGGTCTCCAATGCTGTCGAAGCCGACCGCAACGGGATCATTCTTGCTCTCGGCGCGGCAGGGCTGACCCGCAGCAGCCAGCAACAGTGCTAACCCCGCGATGGTCCAATGCTTCATCGCGGTGCCTCTGCGTGCTCAAGACTCGAATCCATTGAGTTGTTGTTGCACGCGTAGGCCGAAGCGGCTAGGGCGGTAGCGCTGATGGCCGCTGAACGGAAGAAGATCAACAGTGGGTCCAGAGCAATGAGCATCAGCAACAGCGGCTGGGTGGGGATGCCGATATCTCCAATTCCCTGGACCATCACTGAGATCGCCGCTACACCGTGAAGGCCTGCTGTGGCAATGCCGAATAGAATCGAGACAGTAATGATCTTGAGAATGATATCAAAGGAAAGAGGGATATCGAAAAAGTTCAATGCAAAAATTGCCGCTACACTCATGTAGGCGATGGGTCCACTGCGGCCAATCAGAAGATTGATGGAACTTGCGGTGTCGGCCTCGTCCTGGTCGAAATGATTGCGGGTCAGCATGCGACTCATCAACGAATAGGTCGCCAGTGAATTCGAGGTGATCAGCGCGCTGGTGAAGGCGTACAAAACCGGGTTCTTGCAAGCTTTCTGTTCCGGATCTTCCAGATCGGTTAAGGAGACAGGCTTGGTGTTCATGCGATACACCAAAATGGAAACACCAAGGCACACCATGCAAGCGCTGATGTAGGCAACCCCAAAAGTCAGCGTCGAAGACAGCAGGCCAAGATTGAATGAGGCAACCGAGCTGGCGATGAAGAAAACAATGACAATTGGTGAAATTAAAAGAATGTAATCAAGCAACGTTTTGGCAATGGAATTGATGCCCTCAAGCAGGCTGCGCAGCGTGCCTGTTCGTCCGGGTTCAAGGACGCTCATGGCGAGCCCCGTAAGCGCTGAAACGACGATGATCTTGATCATTTCAGCGTTTGTCGTGTGCAGGAAGAAATTGCTGGGCGGGATGAGATTCAAGATCAGATCGATCACGCTTTTGCCATTTGACGTGTTGCTGGCTTGATTTAAGTTTACATAAATTGGGTCTGATTTTTCATCAATAAACGTGCCAACCATTACTTGGGCCTCATCGGTCAATACGCCGGGCTGTTGGGCCAAGGCGCAAGCAAAGCCAATGACGGCAGCTCCCAGCAGGG
>VGQR01000401.1 GCA_016882345.1 Cyanobacteria bacterium K_DeepCast_35m_m2_023 | reverse complement strand
TGGACGCGACGGCCACGGTGCGTCATTTGTGGCCAACTTGAGCGGTGATGCCAGCGACAACCACATGGTGCGCTTTCTGGTCTCCGATTTCGGCATCAGCTGGGTCGAGTCCCGCAACGGCCGCGAACTCGTCAAGCTCGAGGGCGCCGAAGCGATCCAGGAGCTGCAGCGTGTTGCCGAACGCTTGCGCATGCTGCCTGTGGCACCGATCTCCAAGCCCGACGACAGCCCCTGTGAGTGGGTGAACAGCGATTCCAGCGAACCGGCCCGCGTTGCGGGGCGGCACTGAACAGACCCTGCCGCTTTTTCGCCGCTCCTCTGGACCACCACAGCGGTGCCGTGGAGCGGGACTGAATCAGCCACCGCCCCATGCAACGGCTGGCGAACCGGTTCTACCCGAGCACGCTCAACTGGCCTTGGCCAGATCATCCAACGGAGCGGCGGCGGCAGCTTTCGCGGCTGCTGCCAACGGCTTCATGGAATTGGCCGTGACCTCAGACCCTTCCGTCAACTTCTGCCGGGTCAGCTGCTCGATGCGCTCTGCCTGCTGCGGGTTCTGCTCCAGCCAGACAATGGTGTTATCGCGACCCTGACCAATGTTGTCGCCGTCATAGCTGTACCAGGCCCCCTTGCGGATCACGACACCGGTTTCCTCGGCCAGATCGAGCAGGCAGCCCAGGGTGCTGATGCCGCGGCCAAACAAAATATCGAATTCAGCAATCCTGAAGGGAGGCGCCACCTTGTTTTTGGCGACCTTGACCTTGGCGCGGATCCCGTACTCCTCGGTGCCACGCTTGAGGGTCTGAATGCGACGGATGTCGAGCCGGACTGAAGCGTAGAACTTGAGTGCGTTACCACCGGTGGTTGTTTCGGGGTTGCCGT
Source organism: Cyanobacteria bacterium K_DeepCast_35m_m2_023 (assembly GCA_016882345.1). The sequence continues at coordinate 1,841 of VGQR01000401.1, read as the reverse complement.
AGGTCACGCCGATCTTCTGGCGCAGCTGGTTCAGGAAGATCACTGTGCAGCCGGACTTGCCGATGTTGCCAGTGATCTTGCGCATCGCCTGGCTCATCAGACGGGCCTGGCTACCCACCGCCAGATCCCCCATCTCGCCCTCGATCTCAGCCCGGGGCGTGAGCGCCGCCACCGAGTCGACCACGACGATATCGACCGCAGCGGAACGCACCAGCTGATCGACGATCTCAAGCGCCATCTCGCCGGTGTCAGGCTGAGAGACGAGCAGATTCTCAATATCCACACCCAGGGCGGCGGCATAGACCGGGTCCAGGGCATGCTCGGCATCGACGAAGGCCGCCACACCACCGCGCCGTTGCACCTCGGCGATCGCATGCAACGTCAGCGTTGTCTTCCCCGAACTCTCCGGGCCGTAGACCTCGACGACACGGCCTTTGGGATAACCACCGCCCAAGGCCAGGTCCAGGGTCAAGGCGCCCGTCGACACAGTCTCGACCCGCATCCGGGAGGCATCCCCCAAACGCATGATCGACCCTTTGCCGAAGTTGCGCTCGATCTGGTTCAAAACCAAACCCAGGGCCTTGTCGCGGTCCGAGGCGGCAGCAGACGCAGACGATGCAGAAGGAGCGGGCACGGCGGCAGGAGTAGCAATGGTCGACAGAGAATCGGCGCCTTTGGCGGCGGCGGCACGGGATGCGCCAACCGCAGCAGCAGAAGCGGCGTCAGAAGGGGCGACCTTGGATTCGGCAGGCATGGATCGAAACAGCGATGGAACAGGCCGCAGCGTCATCCTGCGACCGACAACAACCAAGTGCCACCAAAACCGGCCAGCGTTTCAGGCGGCGCCCCACTGGCATAGTACTTCCGTACTGTAGCGCTCAGGGCCAGGCTGCCAAGGGGTCCGCGAACGCCTCGGGAGTCAACCAGCTGATCGAAGCCGGCAAGCCTTCGCCATCGCCGGGGGCGAGATAGCCCCAAGACACCAAATAACAACGGATGGCTGTGAGCGAGGGGCGCTGGCGCACGGCTTCCAGGGTGGGCCGGCGATCCTCAAGAAACCAGATCGGTCCCTGGGCCTCCCTGAGCAGCTGCACCAGGACATCGGGCTTGCTTCCCGCTTCATGGCCAAACAGGGCTTGGGGCTCTAGGCCAGCTGCGGACAGCAATTCACGGGCGAATGCCGCGCCCTTGGTGGTCAACACCATCCAAGCCGCTCCCTCGTCCGCAAGGCGCCGCAAACGATCGATCACCCCGGGATAAAAGCGGTGGCGGCCAAGCCAGGCCTCGCGATCCGCGCCAATGCCACCAGCGCGAAACGACTCGAGCCTCTGCTGAAGCTGGACTTCGCTGCAGCCCCAACGAGCCAGAGCCTGTTCGAGGCCACGGTCGTAGTCGGTCACGAGCGCGTGCAGATCCAGGTCATCCCGTGACAGCTCAGCCGCCATCAGCACCATTTCCCAGCCCTTGTGAATCAGCGGCCGCAACAGCGCGAATTCCTCAGGGGACTCGGGCGGCAAGCTCAAGCGCGGAAACAGGGTCAGGGCTGCACCACGAGCGGCCCACCAGTATTCCGGCATGCCATCGACGAGGACTCCGTCGAAATCGAAAACGAGAAGAGAATTGGTGTTCAAAACTGGGCCGCTAGGATTCGAACCTAGGAATGGCGGGACCAAAACCCGCTGCCTTACCGCTTGGCGACGGCCCAATAAGCGATCGGTCTCGCCGACGCTTTGCTAGTTACCCATAACGCCCTGGCCTTCGTCAACAGCTCACCGCAACCTGGCTGCAGCGCTGCAGCCAGGGGTCCACCAGATCCTGGGCTGCGGCCAGGGCCTCAGGCC